>NZ_JRGK01000202.1 GCF_000764645.1 Aeromonas finlandensis | reverse complement strand
GTTTCAGCCTTCGGCTTGGCAGCTACATCAGCCTTTTCGGTTTTGCGGGGAGCGGGACGACGAGGCTTCTTGGCCTTTTCATCCTTCTCTTTCTCTTTGGTGTTGGTGCGACGGCTGGCAAACACGCGCTCTTTGCTCTCTTTCAGAGCCTGCTTGGCATGTTCGATGTGCTCTTCGGTCAGCAATTCGCCCGGGTTACCGTCCAGATCAACGCGAGCCTGGCCAGCTTTGAGGCCGTGCAGGTAGCGCCAGCTGGAGGTGTATTGACGCAGTGCGGAGCGCAGCATGGTCTTGGATACTCTGGCATCGTCAGCAAGACGCTCGGCCAAATCCTGGAAGATGCCAATCTTGAGCGGCTTGGCCTCTCCTTCAGCAACGAAGCAGGCCGGGAATTTCTCGACTAGGTAGGCAACGATCTCTTTACTGTTCTTCAGCTTCTCAGTGTTTTCCATGTATAACCTTGGCTTTCATATAAACGCACGGGCACGTCCCGAGCACAACAAAGGCCCCATTATAGAGAGCTTGGGGCCTTTTGCGAACCATCTAGCAATGACTTAGAGCATGCTTTCCAAAATTTGCACCGTTTCTTCGAGGCCAATCCGGTCTTCTTGGTCGAAACGGTTAAAAATCGGACTGTCGATGTCGAGTACCCCGATAATCTCGCCGTAGCGGCGTAACGGGATCACGATTTCGGCATTGCTGGCCCCGTCACAGGCAATATGCCCATCAAACTGATGAACATCGTCCACCAGCTGGGTCCTGCCCTCTGCCACCGCCGTACCACACACCCCGCGACCGACCGGGATCCGCACGCAGGCCGGTTTGCCCTGGAACGGCCCCAACACCAGGGTCTCGCCCTGCAACAGATAAAAACCGACCCAGTTAATCTCGGTCAGCTCCTGATTAAGCAGCGCGGAGAGGTTGGCCAGATTGGCAATAAGGTCTGTTTCCCCTTCCAGCAGCGCCTTGGCCTGCTGGTTGAGGGTGCGATAAAATTGCATTTTCTCAATCATGATTAATTAAACTTCACTCCCTGATAGTGTGGGGAAGGTAACGCCTGGCCGGGAAATTTCAAATATTTTTTCCACTCCCCACCCCTTGCGTCGTTATTCCCGTGCAACGGAAAGCGCCAATTGCTGGCGTTGACCATTACTCCACTCGATATTTAACAGCCAGACCATGACGGGGGAAGTACAGCTCCCTACCTGGGTCACTCCCTGCCACTGTCCGTCTATTTGTTCAAAGCTCACCGGAATGGTGCCCATAAACATATCTTTGCCTTCGAGCGTCGCCTTCACCGGCTTGATGGCCGGATCGCCCCCGATAATAG
>NZ_JRGK01000201.1 GCF_000764645.1 Aeromonas finlandensis | reverse complement strand
GCCAACGAGATCCTGTTTGGTTCACTGGTTGACGGGGGGATAGTGAAGGTTGAGTTGGGAAGTGACAGCCTCAGCTTTGATTTTCAGGTCAATGTTGAAGCTGTTTCCCACTAAGCGTCAGTGATCAGAAAACGACAAAAAACCCCAACCGAAAGGTTGGGGTTTTTTGCTGAATTCCTGGCTTAGCGAGAGCGGAAAACAATACGTCCCTTGGAGAGATCGTAGGGAGTCAGTGCTACCGTTACTTTGTCTCCAGTCAGGATACGAATGTAGTTTTTGCGCATCTTGCCTGAAATATGAGCGATAACCACGTGACCATTCTCCAGTTCCACACGGAACATGGTATTGGGCAGGGTTTCGAGAATAGTGCCCTGCATCTCAATACTGTCTTCTTTAGCCATTGAATCCTCTTGATAAGCCACAACAAAAAACCGCTGGATCATGCCGGATTTAAGGCTATGTGTAAAGTTTACTCGGGCTTGGTGTCGATATTTTTCCATTCCCCCTGAATTAACAGCTCGTGAGGGAGATAATTGCGCTTGTAATTCATCTTGCGGCACGCCTCTACCAGATAGCCGAGATAGAGCCAGCTTCGCCCGGTTCGCCTGGCCAGATCGAGCTGGCAGAGGATGGCAAAGGTGCCCAAGGAGCGATCGGCATAGTCCGGATCGAAGAAGGTATACATGGCGCTCAAGGAGTGGGGCAGCAGGTCGGTGGTGGCCACGCCGATAAGGCGGCCCTCTTTGCGCATCTCCAGATAGAGCGGCGGCATCCAGTCACAATGGAGAAACCCGCGATACTGGCTGCGGTTGGGGGGATACATGCTGCCATCGTGGTGGCGTTCGCGGATATAGCGTTCGTAGAGCAGGTAATATTCAGGCTTGTCATCGTAGCTCAGGACGATCTCGATATCTTTGTTGAGTTGGCGGATCCGCTTCTGGCCGCGGCTCGGGCGAAAGCGCTCGCTGTGAATACGAAGGGACTGGCAGGCGTGGCACGCCGAGCAGTGGGGACGATAGATGTCGTTGCCACTGCGGCGAAAACCGGCAGTCAACAATCGCTCGTAGCCGTTGGCATTGTGCAGGTTGTGATCCATCAGCACCAGCAGCTGCTCCTGCTCATGGTCCAGATAGCTGCAGGGATGCTTGGGGGTCAGCCCTACTTTGAGGATCACTTCTTCAGTCATAGGTTGATCTCCCCCTCTTGCCAGCAGGAAGCCAATAGTGGTTGATGGCCTAGGCGCGCCAGCTCGGCCAGAAAACGGGCCCTAGGCCACTCCTCGATACCCAGGGTCGCCAGAAACGGGTTCTGCATCTGGCAATCGATGAGGGCGCCGCGATGGCGGGCAAAGTGGCGACAGAGTGCCACCATGGCCAGTTTGGCGCCGTTATCGATATGGCTGAACATGGATTCACCACAGAACAACCGACCAATCGACAGGCCGTAGAGGCCCGCTTGTAGTTTTCCCTCTTGCCAGATCTCGACCGAATGGGCATGGCCCAAACGGTGTAGCCGCTTGTAGGCCTCGATCATGGGTTGGCTGATCCAGGTGCCATCCGCAGTGCGACGAGGGGCGGCGCAGGCAGTGATTACCTCATTAAAGGCGCGATTGACGGAAATATCGAATGGGGTGCGGCGGATAATCTTCTGCAATGTCCGTCCCACATGGAGTTGGTCGGGGCGGATGACCCCGCGGGGATCAGGCGACCACCACAGGGTCGGCTGGTGGGGTTCATTCCACGGGAAGATCCCCTTGTGGTAAGCTGCCAGCAATCTGGCCGGGGAGAGATCCCCGCCGATCGCCAGCAAGCCGTTGGGCTCTTCCAGCGCATGGCTGGGGTCGGGAAACCAGCAAAGCTCATCATCCAGTTGGGTAAGATAGCGAGACATAAGGCAACGAGGTTCATAGATGAAGGCCATTATCCTGATAGTATCCAGCTTGCTCTGCTTTGTCACGGCGCCCGCCGGGGCGGAAGTTTACCAGCGCAATACCGCGCGGCCGGTCAATCAGGTGGTGTTTGGCCAGGTTGAAACGGTACGCAATATTACTCAGCGCCAGATCCTGGAGTCCGAGCACTCAGGCTGGAAGACGCTGGGTGGTGCCGTGCTGGGTGGCCTGCTTGGCAACCAGTTTGGCGGCGGTCATGGCCGTGAAATCGCCACCGCTGTCGGGGCGCTCGCGGGTGCTGCGGCTGCGCAGCAATATCAGTCCGGGGGTACCGTGGTGGAAAACAAGCTGGTGGAGCTGCTGATCCGCAACGAGCAAAATGCCCTTATCAACGTGATCCAGGATTATGATCCCGCCATGGTCTTTGCCAATGGGGACAAGGTGCGCATTCTCTATTTCGATGATGGGGTGCGGGTCGACAAGACTT
>NZ_JRGK01000200.1 GCF_000764645.1 Aeromonas finlandensis | reverse complement strand
GGACAGCGAACACATGATCACCGCCGACGCGAGCGGCACCTATCGCCTCCATTTCGACAAGCCGCTGGTCGGAAAATGGCACATCCGGGTCGATGCCTTCGATCACGAGTGGCGATTGCAAGAGACCGTCCAGCTGCCCACCCAGGCCCCTGTCGAACTCGACCCGAAAGGACGCTAAGCCATGACCGGCTGTTCTCACTGTGGCGAGCCGGTGCTCGCCAGCAACCCTGCATCCGCATTCAGGGGGCTATAAACCATGACCCCTTGCTTTCACTGTGGCGAGCCAGTGCCCGCCAATAGTGGCTATTCCCTCGAGATAAAGGGGATTGTTCGCCCCATGTGCTGCCCCGGTTGTCAGGCGGTGGCGGAAACCATCATGGAGTGCGGTCTTGCCAGTTACTACGATCACCGCACCGCCCCCGGCACCAAGGGGGATCTGGTGCCCGAGGAGCTGGCCGCCCTCACCCACTACGACCTAGCAGAGATACAGCAGGAGTTTGTCACCGAAAGTAGCACTGGTCGCGAGACAACGCGCGAAATCCAGCTGACCGTCGAGGGGCTCACCTGCGCCGCCTGCGCCTGGCTTATTGAACGCCACCTGATGACCCTTGGCGGCCTGCGCTACATCAACGTCAACACCACCACCCACCGGGCCCGCATCAAGTGGGATCCGGACCAGCTCTCCCTGAGTGACATCCTCAAGGGATTCGCCCAGATCGGCTATCGCGCCTACCCGTTCCAGACCCACAGCCAAGAGGCCCTCTACGCCAAAGAGGTGCGCAGCTATATGTTCCGGCTGGCACTGGCAGGCCTGGGCTCGATGCAGGTAATGATGTGCGCCGTGGCCCTCTACATGGATCTCTTCATCAGTGTTGAAGATGAGTTCATGGTCTACTTCAAGTGGATAAGCTTGCTGCTCTCCACCCCCATCATGATCTACTCGGCCCAGCCCTTTTACGTGGGCGCCTGGCGCAGCCTGAAAC
>NZ_JRGK01000020.1 GCF_000764645.1 Aeromonas finlandensis | reverse complement strand
AGGCCCAGCAGCTCCTGCACGGTCGAAGCGACGGTGATGGAGGAGATAGTGCCCACCAGGATCCCGGCAAACAGGGTGAAGGAGAAGCCGTAGAGGGCGTCACCACCAAACAACAACAAAGCGCCCACGGTAAACAGGGTGGTGCCCGAGGTGATCATGGTGCGACTGAAGGTCGCCTTGATGGCCACATCGGAGCACTCGTGGATCCCCATCTGGGTGCGCGAGCTCAGCAGATCCCGTAGCCTGTCCGAAATGACGATGCTGTCGTTGAGGGAGTAGCCGATCACCGCCATCAAACCGGCGATGATGTTCAGATCGAATTCGATCTGAAAGAGTGACAGCAGCCCCAGCGCCACGATGGCATCATGGACCACCGAGAGCAGGATGCCGATGGCCTGACGCCACTCGAAGCGAAACGCCAGATAGGCCGACATGGCCAATGAGGCCACCAGCACCGCCATCATCCCCTGCTGGAACAGCTCGGCGCCCACCTGGGGGCCGACGATGGTGGTGCGCAGCAACTCGACCGGCATTCCCAACTGCTGGGTCAGCATGGTGGCGAGATCCGCCGCGGGCCAGGGCAGTTCGTGGGGGGGCAGCTTGATCAGCCATTCGCCGGGCACACCGGCAGAGCTCAGCTCCACGGCACCTGCCAGCGGGGAGACCAGCATGGCATTGAGCTCATGGGCCTCTTTCAGGGTCTGGGTATGAAACTCCAGCAGGATCCCGCCGGTAAAATCGAGCCCCAGTGTCAGGCCGTTCACCAGCAAGATGGCGACGCTGGCCACGGTCAGCAGGATGGAAGCCCACAGGCCGATATAACGCCACCGGGTCAGCCCCATTGCAACGATCATTCTCAACATAATGCTCTCCTTGGCCACCAGCGTGAGGCTGCTGGCCTGTCCCGACGTGCTGCAGCATGCCGAGGAAAATTGTTCTGCTTTGGCACGACGCGGCCATATCCATGGCCGATGGCGCTGCCAAAGCCGCTCATCAGAGGGACGGGTGTCCCGTTACACCTTCAGCGTGCGCTCGCTGCTGCGTCCCCACAGGGGGTTGATGATGGCGCGCGTTCCCCAAATCCCGGTGATCATGCTGGAGAGCAGACCCAGAATGAGGGTGACGGAGAAGCCCTGCAGCGGCCCGGAGCCGATGGAGTAGAGCACCACGGCGCAGATGAGGGTGGTGATGTTGGCATCGAAGATGGTGTGAAAGGCCGAGCGATAGCCAAAGTCGATGGCGTTGGCCAGTGAGCCACCTTCTCGCAGACGGTCCTTGATCCGCTCGAAGATCAGCACATGGGTATCCACCGCCATGCCCACCGTCAGCACCAGACCGGCGATCCCCGGCAGGGTCAGCACGGCCCCCGGCAGCACCGCCAGCATGCCGACCTGCATCAGCAGGTTGGCGACCAGCGCGGTGATGGCAACCCAGCCGAACCTGCGGTACCAGGCCATCATGAACAGCATCATGCCCGCCATGCCGAAGGCCAGCGCGGTGAAGCCCGCCTCGATATTCTGCATCCCCAGCGTCGGGCCAATGGAGCGCTCCTCCAGGATCTTGAGGGGGGCGGTGAGGGCGCCGGCGCGCAGCAGCATGGCCAGCTCTTGCGCCTCCGGCAGACTGCCAATGCCGGTGATGCGGAACTGGTTGCCAAGGGCGGTCTGGATGGTGGCGACGTTGATCACCTCGCTCTGGGCGCGCAGCTTGCCCTGTGCGTTGGTCTTGTACTCGGTGAAGACGGTCGCCATCGGTTTGCCCACATGCTGGCGACTGAACTGGTTCATCTTGCTGCCACCCAGGGTGTCGAGCACGATATTGACCTGGGGCTGGCCCATCTCGCCCATGTTGGCGCGGGCATCGACGATGTGCTCGCCAGTGAGGACCGGCTTGCGCGCCATGCCGACGGCCTGACCGTTGCGATCGGCGATATAGAAGTGGCTGTCTGCTTTGGCCTCGTAGAAGGCCAGCGAGGCGGTGGCCCCGATCACCTCTTTCGCCTGCTTGGGGTTGTGCACCCCGGGCAGTTCGATACGGATACCATCCTGGCCTTGACGCACCACCGAGGCCTCGACGATGCCGAGCTCGTTGATCCGTTTTTTCAGGATCGACAGGTTCTGGGTGACGGCGTTGTTGACCAGCAGGGTGCGCTCCGCCTCGCTCAGCACCAGTTTCAGCTCATTGCCGGAGCGGGTCAGCGTCCACTGATCCTGACGGGTACCGGCACTCTCCTTGATGATGGCGAGCCAGCTCTCCTGTTCGGAGACATTGGGCAGGGTCACGGCCACTGCACCCTGTGCGCTGCGCATGACGCTGGCGCCGCGCAGGTTGGCTTCACGGAAGCGGGTGCGCAGGGTATCCACCAGATTCTTGGTCTGGGTGTCGATGACAAAATCCACGTCCACCCCGATCAGCAGCTGGGAGCCGCCACGCAGGTCCAGCCCCAGCTTGATGGGATCGGCGCCGAGGCGGGTGATCCAGCCCGGCGCGTTGGAGTGAAACTCCAGGGTCAGCGCGGCACTGTCGACCCCTTGCTGCTCCAGCAACTGCTTGGCGCGCTGCTGTTCGCCTTGGCTGGCAAAGACCAGTTCGACCCGTTCAGGCTGTTCGATCACCTTGACCGGGGTCAGGTGTTTGTCGGTCAGCAACATCTGCTGCTGGGTGGTCAGGCGCTGCTGTCCGTGCAGGCCGAGGGAGGGCTGCTCACCGAAAAAGGTGGGCAGGGAGTAAAAGGTAAAGGTCAACAGCATCAACAGCAGCAGTGCGTACTGCCACTTGCTCATGCGGTTGAGAATGGTGCGATTGCTCTTTCTCATGGCAAATAAGCCTCTGTCAGGAGAATGGTGCGCAGGCCGATAGCAGCAAGGCTCGGCAAGGCGTAAAAAATGGGATGCATCAGATGCGGATCAGGCTGCTGCCGGATCCGTCAGGAAGAGGGGATGTACAAACAGTGGATGTGCCAGCCCCTCCGGGGTCAGGCGCTCAGATAACTCTGGGTGAAGCGGTATTGCAGATGTTGACGCTGTAGATGGCGCCGATGGATCGCGCCGAAGCGATCGCGAAAACTCTGTTTGTGATAGAGCTCGGGGGCCAGCATCAGCCAGCCGAGCAGCAACAGCAGGATGGCCTGGGCAGACCAGCTCTGGATCAGCTCGTAGACAACGCTTTTGGGCTGGTTGTCGCTGCGCAGTGATTGCTCGAAGCGCAACAGGTGATTCTGATGGCTGCCGACAAACTTGATGATGCCATCATCGCTGTCGCTGGCCTGATTGAAAACGAGGGTCTGCTGCTGTGCACTCTGGGGATATTCGGGTAGCAGCGGGCCTTCCATTCGGGTGATGGAACAAAGCAGGGTGAGGGCGATAACCAGGGTTACCAGCACCAGTTTGGCTTTGTCGAAAAGGCGCAAAAAGTTAATTCCCGATAAATAGAGAGGGCAAGCTATCACAGTAACCCCGCTGGAACAAGGTCGCCGCGGATTGGGTGGCTGCATTTGGTGCCGATGGTCAGCTATCTGTCATCTGTTCGAAGTCGCGGGCGTAGCCTTTGAGCAGGGAGTAGAGATGGGCCCGCTGGGAGATATCCAGCGACTGGCTCATGGCGCTCAACCAGTTGACGGTGCGTTGACGCGACTGCTCGGTATAGCCGGTAAAGCGGCCATCCATCAGGCCGTCTCCCTGGGCCAGCAGTTCGGTCAGCTCACGGGTAAAATCGGGGCTCTGGCGCTGCTGCATCAGCCTGTCCAGCTCTTTGGTCCAGGCGGTCTGGAACTCGATCCAGGGGGGCATCAGCTCGTACTGCCACTCGGCCCATTGGGCCACCAGCGGTGCTTGCGCCGGTTTCACCTCGCCAATCCAGAACGCGAGCCGCTGGTTCATCTTGTCGCGAAACTCCGCCAGCATTTTCTCCTTGGGTTCGTTGGCAAACTCCTGTTGCCGCTCCTGCTGCCGTTTGACTCGATCGGTCATGAAGCGGGTCACTTGCTCGTGGTTCAGAGTGCGCGCCAGTCTGACGGCGCGGGGAATGGTGTTCTCCAGGGTGCGGGTCAGACTCTGCTGCACGGCATCGAGGTTGGTCGAGATCTGTTCCGGGGTCATGGGGCTGGCGATCGCCTTGGCCAGCGCATCGAGATCCTTGGCATAGCGGGGCAGCTCGTGCTGGCGGTGCCAGGCCATCAGTCCTTTCACTTCGCGGCTGAGCAGATCTTTTTGCGAGTAGGAGAGGGCAAAGTAGTCGTCCAGCTGCCAGATGATAGCGGTATCGAGCCAGTAGTAGATGATCCGGGTGGAGCAGCCGGTCAGCAGCAGGCCGATCAGCAGCAGACCCCAGGTTTTCGGCTTGTGCCAGCGCACCTTGTTTATCATCTGTTACTCCAGTCGTTGCCGGTTGATGGCGATCAGCTCGTGGTAATCGGGAGTGGCTTGCTGCTCGGCCATCAGCAGGGCCCAGAGCAGGCCGATGTAATCAACCCAGGGCAAGAAGGCGTCGCTCTGAAAATCGGGCCACTGGTGGCGCGGTAGCGAGCGCAGATAGTGCGCTTCCAGCGCGTCGCGCCGCTCGGCGGGCCACTTATGGGTGCGCTGGATGCTGGCGAGCTCAAAGCCGGGGTGACCTGCCGCGCCATACTCCCAGTCGATGACCCAGGGTTTGCTTCCCAACAAGTTAGCCGGATTGAGATCATGGTGGCAAGGGCGCCAGCAATCATTCGGCTCACCACTGGCGAGCAATCCCCGCTCCAGCGCGGGCAGCCAGGAGGGAATGTGGGCCAGTCGGGCGCGATAGCCCGCCGCGTGGGCCCGCACCGCCATCACCACCGTGGGCAGCGGCAGGCGGTGCAGCTTGCGCAGCACCGCGGCCAGCAGACGGGGTTGATCGGCGACGGGAGGCGCAGCCTCAAGCCAGTTTGGCTCATCGCACCACTCGAGCAGCATCAGGCCGCTGGCGGGGTCGCCATAGTGGCAGGGCAGCGCCAGCCCTTCGGCCATCGCCCCCTGATAGAGCTGCCACTCGGTAGGGCGGTCGATACCAAGGCGTACCGGATCGGGGTGCCCCTGGCGCAAAAAGTAACTGCGCCCCGAGGGGAGGCGCAGTCGATAGTTGCTGTTGGTAAGGCCAGTGCCCAGCGCTTCCAGCTGCCCCTCCCGCCAGGGGGCGGGCAGACTGGCCAGCAGTGCATCACAGCCGCCCGTCAGCGGGAGCTCGTTACCAGCCAAAGGTGGATTTCTTTGCCTGTTTACGGATCTCTTTCTGATCGGCCCACAGCAGTTCGCCGTTTTGCAGATCCATCAGGTTCATGGTCATCTGGTAGTAGACATCCTTCACCTTGCCATTGTCTTTGACGATGCTGGAGAGGTTGCCATAGACCATGTAGCGGGCACCGGTCTGCTTGCCCAGTCGCACCATGGAGGCCGGGTCGACCATGCCGCTGCTCTGCTGGTATTCGAGCTGCTGTTTGACGGCGGCCACCTTGCTCATGTCGACGAAGCGGAACTTGCCGGCCCGCAGCAACTTGGTGCGGATGGTATCGGTGATGGCTTCGGTATCGATGTGCTCGGAGGTTTTGTTGCGGATGGAGTCCATAAACATCACCGGACGACCGCCTGCGGTGATCTCGCTGGTGGCAGGCGACGCCAGCATGGAATCCGCCATCTTGTCGGCGATGGCCTGCAGATCGCTTGAGCCGTAATCGACGGTGACGGTTTCGGTTTCAGTGGGATCGCCATAGCTGACGGTGGTGCTGGAGCAGCCGCCCAGCAGCAAGGCGCCGGTCAGGATCAGCAGGGCATGATTCATTTTCATCAGTAGGATTCCTCAATCACTTCGCGTACGTAAATCCGGTAACCCTGCGCCGCCGGGCTGGGCGCCAGGGCCGAGAGGGTGCGGGTCTGATAGCCATGCAGCTTGATGGGGGTCCAGCCGCGGCCATCGCTGGCGACCTCCTGACCGGCCTCATCATACCAATAGAACATATATTGCAGCTTGTTATCACCGCGCTGGGTGCTGGCGGCGGCCACATTGACCTGCAGCAGGCCATTCTGTTCGCGGCGGCTCAGCTCGGTCAGGGTGACATTGACATTCTGGTGTTTTTCCAGCGTTGGTGCGCCGCCCGCCGGGCCATAGAGCGCAATGCCGGAGGTATTGGTGGCGCAGCCGCTGAGCAGCAGCGCGAGCCCGAGGGCCAACCCGTATGCTTTCATCTTGCTCTCCTTAATCGGGGTGAGTGGGGCTGTGCGTGAGCCTGCCCGTTAATCGTCTGGTTCATCTGCGTTGGCCCTTTGTTCAAAGCGGCATCACCCGGGTGGTCAGACCGGCCCCGAGGCGCTGCACCCAGACCAGGGTGGTGCGTCCCTTGTTGATGGTGAGCGGCAATTGCCGCTGCGCGGCCCCCGCTCCCAACGTGAGCTGGAGAGCACCCGCCGGTACCATCCCCTGCCAGCTCGATGCCTGCGCCGGTAGCGTCAGCCAACTGCGGGTATCGGCCCGCTCGGAGAGGGTGTTGAAGATCCCCACCAGAATATTGCCCACATCGCCCCCCTCTTTGGCGGCGGTGCGGCGCATCTGCTCTTTGGTTACCAGCCGCAGCGCCTGCCGGGTCAGCATGCCGGGCAGCCGCTCCTGCAGATCCTTGGCGGCCAGCGCCTCCAGCCTGACCAGCTCGCTGGTCTGTTCGACCTTTTTGCCCAGTGCGACCGTGAGCGGCCCCGTGTCGCTTGCCCGATTATCGTAATAGGGGATGGCAACGGTAAAGGTGCGAAAATCGCCGTGGGAGGTGGAGAAGGGCAGCGGCAGGAACAGCTCGCGCCGCGCCGGGATCAAACCATCCTCAAACAGCACCACCAGTTGGCCCTGATCCTTGCCAAGCGGCGGGGCTTTGCGGCCCACCTTTTTTTCGGTCGCGCGGATCTCGTCCGGCGAGCCGCGCAACCGCGCCAGCCGCAGCAGGGCATCTTGCAGGCTGCGGTTGTCCGGCGCTATCTGGTAGCCGCGCTGGTAATCGACCCAGGCGTCGTTGAGATCCCCCGCTGCCTCATAGAGCACGGCGGAAAAATAGAAGGTGTAGGCGTTCTGGAAACCGTTCTTGACCTTGCCGATCAGCCGGTCGAGATCCGGTGCGCCGCGCGACATCAGTTGGCGCATCTCCCCTTCGGTTTCCGCCTCTTCGCTCTTGTCCTTTGCCTTGCGCACCTCATCTGCTCGCCGCTTGAGCGCCTGCTCCTGCACCTGATTGGCGCGGCGCACCTCCACCAGGGCGCCATCGGCATCTCCTCGTTGCAGGTAGTTGAGGGCCAGATAGTGGTGCAGCATGGTGCGTTCGTAATCGGGGGTGAGGTAGGCCATCGACTGGTCGTTGGTGAGCAGGCTGCCCACCTGATCGAGCCCGTGACTGAGCCGATATTCGGCCTGATTGTCTTCCCACTGAAGGCGGCTGTCGGCGGCAGAGAATGCCTGCTTGCTGCCCGCATCCTGCCCGGCCAGCCAGGCGATGCGCCCCTCTTCAAGGCGATCGAGGACAAAGGTGTCATCCCCAAGGGTGGAGTCACGCACCTCGGGCAGCGCCTCGGCGGCATGGCCCAGCAGCAGCTGGTTGCGCAGCGGCACCATCTGATCGGAGTAGGAGACGAACATATCCTGCCAGCGGGAGGCGCAGCCCCCCAGCAACAACAGGGCGCCGCAGAGCAACAGGGCGCTGCGGCAGGTTGAGGTGTGGCGATTCATTACAGGCTGAGCAGCGGCCCCAGCGGCTGGCCACCGACCAGATGCATGTGGATGTGGTAGACCTCCTGCCCGCCGTGGCGGTTGCAGTTCATGATGAGGCGGTAGCCATCTTCGGCAATGCCCGCATCGCTGGCCAGCTTGCGGGCCACGGTGAACATCCGGCCAAGTGCCAGCTCATGTTCGGCTTCCACGTCGTTGACGGTGGGGATCAGTACATTGGGGATGATCAAAATATGGGTCTTGGCCTTGGGCTGGATATCCCGGAATGCGGTGACCAGATCGTCTTGATAAAGGATGTCGGCAGGGATCTCTTTACGGATGATTTTGCTGAAAATGGTTTCTTGCGCCATGGCTAACTCCCTTATATGAAAAAGAAAATTGAACTAGAACCCCAAGCGGCTCCCGAAAGGGGGCGAGCAGCACGCCAAGTGTGACACAAGCCGACATTTGACACAGCTGATGTCCCATTCCCTTCAGTTATTGTTAAAAATACCGATAGCCGGAGGGACGTCATCTGCAGCGCCTGTTCAGGGTGGTCTGCAGGGTATCAAAAGGACGGGGTACTCAGGCAAGGGACTTTTGCATATACAGCGGGACAATAATGAAACAAACAATGTCGGATCTCTCCATCTTGCAGCGAGTCTACCTTGGCTTCGCGATCCTGGTGGCCGTGATGGTGGCCAGTTCACTGCTCACATTTCGTAGTCAGGAGACCCTGGGGAACGCGCTGGAGCAGGTTACCCAGCAGTCGATGCCGCTGGTGATCGCCAGCAGCCAGACCCAGATCACCCTGCTCAGCGCCAACAAGTGGCTGGGGGATGTGCTCACCGAGCAGGACCCCAAACAGCTGCCGGCCGAAGTGGCCGAACTGAAACAGGCCAAGGCTGCGGTGGGCAAGAGCCTTGACGCCTTGCGCCAGCAGGTCGCCCACCACCCCGAACTGCAAGGGGAGATGAGCAGCCTCAGCCAACAGGTCGACAGCTACCTGCAACTGACTGACACCCTGCCCGGCGAACACGAAGCGCTGCTCACCCGGCTGCACAAGGTCAATCTGGCCAAGGGGCAGTTTCAGGTCAGCCTGCCCCAGTTCAAGAAGAATCTGGGGGACATGATGGTCACCATCGACGACAGCTTCATCAAGATGCTCTCCGAGACCCTGACGACCAAGCTCTCCGCCATCGAACTCTCCACCATGGATGCCCTCAACCAGACCATTCCTGCTCCCATCGAAGGGGCGCTCAAGCGCAACAAGATGCAGATTGAAGGGTTCAACAGCACCATCAAGGATCTGCAGGGGGAGCTCAAGAACTTCGAAAACGACATGGGCCACTATGTTCACGGCTTTGTGCGTGACACCACCGCCAGCGAAGGGGTGCTCTCCCAATATCTGGCGCTGATGAAGCAACAGGAACAAATGCGGGAGAAGAGCAAGCAGGCGAGCGCCCTGATCGTCGAGATCCAGCACCGGCTTGAGCGGATCACCGGCCAGAGTCAGCAGCTGATGAGTCAAAGCATTCAGCACGCCAGAGCAGTGCAGAGCCAGAGTACAGTGACTCAGGGGGCCAGCATCGTGGTCGCCATCCTGATCGCCATGCTGGTGGCCTACACCCTGGGCAAGGCGATCCGTCGCCCGCTCAAGGAGTTGCTGCGGGTGCTGACCGAAGTGACCCAGGGCGACATGACCCAGCGCATCGGTTTTCGCAGCAAGAACGAATTTGGTCAGCTGGGCAGCCAGATCAACCTGCTGATTGCCCAGATGGGGGAGGTGCTGGCGCAGCTTTCACAAGCGTCGGCCCAGCTTAACGATGCCGCCCACGGCAACCGCCACACCACCGAGTCGGTGCGGGCGGATCTGGAGAAACAGCGGCAGGAGACCGCCTCGGTCGCGGCCGCCATGACCCAGATGGAAGCTTCGGTGCGGGAAGTGGCGCAGGCTGCCAACCAGACCCTGGAGCGGGTGCAGGATGTGGAGAAGGCCTCCGAAATGGGGCGCAAGGTGATGGCGGGTAACATCACTACCACTCATCAACTGGCGGGCAAGTTGCAGCAGACCGGCAAGGTGATTGGCGATGTGAGTGCCATGAGCAGCCAGATCGGCAACATCCTCGACGTCATTCGCGGCATCGCCGAGCAGACCAACCTGTTGGCCCTCAATGCGGCCATCGAGGCGGCGCGCGCCGGCGAGCAGGGGCGTGGCTTTGCGGTGGTGGCCGACGAGGTGCGCAGTCTGGCGGGCCGCACCGCCCAGTCCACCAGCGAGATCCAGACCATGATCGAGAACCTGCAGCAGGGGGTCGCCAAGGCGGTGACCGTGATGCAGGAGTGCTCCCGCGAGATGGACAGCTGCGTGGATCAGAGCTCCCACGCCAACAACGCCATGGAGGAGGTGCAGGGGATCGTGGTGCTGATCAGCGACATGTCGAGCCAGATCGCCTCTGCCGCCGAGCAGCAGCAGGCCACCAGCGCCGATATCGCCACCAACCTCAACCGCATCTCCGATATCTCGGATCTCAACTATCAGGGTATCGAGCGGGTGGCCCAGACCAGCCAGCAGCTGGACTCCCTTGCCGAGCAGCAGGAGAGCCTGGTCAAGCGATTCCGCCTCATCGCCTGATGGTCACGCGCTGAAAAAAGAGAAGGCCCCGCAGATGCGGGGCCTCTTTATTACTGTGATGAGCGTGATTGCTGTGGTGATCGCAGAAATCACGCGTAGGCGATAGCGCCCTTGCCGACCCCTTCATAGGCGACAATCTTGACGAACTTGTCGCCCACCATCTTCTTCACTTCGCGGGCGATGTAGCAGGTCAGCAGCTCGACCGTGGTGTCGGTATCGATCATCTCTACCTCGGCGGTGGGGATGGCCAGCTGGAACAGCCCTTGCGGTGCCACATATTTGAAGCCGCTGTGATGCTCACCAAGCTGCACGTTGGCACGGGTGCTCAGGGCCAGTTCGCTGAGGGCCACCTTATCCTCCTCGGTGCCGAGGTAGATATCGCCCCAACGTTCGGCCCAGTTGAGCTCCAGCTCACCATCGCGCTCACCGTCGACGTGGATCTCGATGGGGGAGCGGTGGCCGTGGGCGATGCGCTGGCAGTTGCCATCGTGCTTCTTCAGGCCATGGCTGTAGTGGTAGAAGGCACCGGAGATCGCCTCCTGACGCAGGGTCAGGGAGAGATCCTTGATATTGCCCGGCAGCCGTTTGGCCAGCACCGCCAGCAGGTAGCGGGTCACCGACTCTTTATCTACTTGCGGGGCAGGGATAAAGGCGAAGCCCTGGGATGGGCAGCGCAGGTGGATGGAGCGCCCCGGGCGCAGCAGATCCACGGTGCTCTCGTCACCGTCCAGGGTTTCGACATGGATCAGCGGGCAGCCGGTCGGCACCAGCAGCTTGTGGTCCACCTCTTCATCGATGATCGACTTGATCAGCTTCTTTACCCGGCCAAAGTCCAGCAGCATGCTCATTTCGTTGAGCTCACCGCTCATTTCGATATCTACCAGCCAGCTCTCGCCCACCATGCCGCGGCGTTCGCACAGGTAGCTGGAGTCGATCACGGTCAAATCTCTTACAAATAACTTCATCAGTCAGGCCTTGCTACAGAGAAAGGGCAGTTTTGCGCTATTATGACCCGCGATTATCGGCAAAGGAACTGGAACCCCCCATGAACAAACTGCTTATCAAGAATGCCACCCTGGTCAACGAAGGCCGTATCTATGCCTCCGACGTGTTGATCGAGGGGGAACGGATTGCCCGCATCGCACCCGATATCGACGCGCACGATGCTGTGATCATCGATGCGGCAGGTCGCCACCTCATCCCCGGAATGATCGATGATCAGGTCCATTTCCGGGAGCCGGGGCTGACCCACAAGGGGACCATCGCCAGTGAATCCCGGGCCGCCGTCGCTGGTGGCACCACCAGTTTCATGGAAATGCCCAACGTCAATCCCCAGACCACCACCCTCGAAGCACTCGAAGCCAAATACCAGATCGCCGCCAACTCCTCCGTCGCCAACTACAGCTTCTATCTCGGCGCCACCAACGACAACCTGGAAGAGATCAAGCGACTCGATCCCAAGCAGTCCTGTGGGGTCAAGGTGTTCATGGGCTCCTCGACCGGCAACATGCTGGTGGACAATCAGGAGACCCTGGCGGCCATCTTCCGCGAGAGTCCGGTGATGATCGTCACCCACTGCGAAGACACCCCGACTATCGCCAAGGCGGAAGAGGCGGCGCGGGCCAAGTGGGGCGAGAATGTGCCGATGGGCGAGCACGGTCGCATTCGCAGTGACGAGGCGTGCTACAAATCCTCCAGCATGGCGGTGGCGCTGGCCAAGCAGTACGGCGCCAAGCTGCACGTGCTGCATCTGACCTCGGCCAAGGAGCTGTCGCTCTTTACCGCCACCCCGGATCTGCGCGAGTTGAAGGACAAGAACATCACCGCCGAGGTGTGTGTGCACCATCTGTTCTTTAACGAGGCCGATTACGACACCCTGGGCAGCCAGATCAAGTGCAACCCGGCGGTGAAGAGCGCGGCCGACCAGCACGCGCTGCTCGATGCGGTGCGCAACGATGTGCTCGACATCATCGCTACCGACCACGCCCCCCACACCTGGGAGGAGAAGCAGAACAGCTACTTCAAGGCGCCGTCCGGCGTGCCGCTGGTGCAGCACTCCCTGCAGGCGCTGCTGGAGCTCTACCACAATGGCGTGTTCACCCTGGAGACCATCGTCAAGAAGACCTCCCACGCGGTGGCCGAGCGTTTTCAGGTGGAGGATCGCGGTTATATCCGCGAGGGTTACTTCGCCGATCTGGTGCTGCTGGATCTGGGCAAGCCCTATGTGGTCAACGATGACAACCTTCTCTACCACTGTGGTTGGTCGCCCTTCAACGGTTACCGCTTCCACAGCACGATAGAGATGACCCTGGTCAACGGCCAGATCGCCTGGCAAAACGGTCAGGTCAGTGACGGTATGTTGGGCAAGCGGCTGACCTTTAACCGCTGATTGTTCGCAAAGCAAGCGAACGCACCGCGGACGGGGGATTGGCGGCGTTTCCCTGTTGACAGGGCGGGGTCATCTCCATAAACTCTGCCCCCGTCAGCCGAGCTGACTCCGTCGGTGTGTAGCGCAGCCAGGTAGCGCATCTGCATGGGGTGTAGAGGGTCGGAGGTTCGAATCCTCTCACACCGACCAAATTCCCCGGTAAAGGCCTTGTCAAACGACAAGGCCTTTTCTTTTGCCTGCGATTTGCCGCACAGGCGTGAAGCCAGTGGTGGTGCGTGCTGGCCGCTGTTGGCGCGAGCAGATTGTGCAGTCACCGTGCTTTGTGTTGTAGTAACAACTCTGCTGCTCATTTGCCTGTCGAGGCCCCTCGTGTCTACATCCGTATCTAAACCCTGTTGCCTGCTGATGCTCACCCTGCTGTTGGCGGGCTGCGCCACCTCTTACCAGAGTGAAAAGTCGTTCTGGAACGGCCAGACCGGTTTCTCCCAGACCCGGCTTGGCCCGGACAAGTGGCAGCTGGAGTTTGTCGGTAACGATCTGGTAGACAGGGAGACCGCCCGCAAATATGTGCTCAAGCGGGCAGGGGAGCTGGCGCTCGCAGAGGGTTACTCCTGGCTCAAGGTCGATGAGCTGACCATTACCCGCGATGCCATCAGGGTGACGCCATCACGGCCGCTCTTCGGTTTTGACGAGGATGAGCCGGATCTCTTTATGGCCCAGATGCAGGTGCAGCACACCATCTCGGCGCTGCTCACTTTCCGCCTGTTGCCACGGGCTATTGATGAGCGAACCCTGGATGCGAAATATCTCGCCGAAATTAAAATAAGCGGTGATTAATATCGATTGTTTGCAAGATCCATATCACATACACCTAATAGCAGCATAAAATTCTGGATAAAGCCTCTAGATTTACCCCCTGCTTTTAGGCATTCTCCCAGCATACCAGCCGCCAGGAATCAACGGCTAGGATCACAAAAACGGACTGTAGTGGCTCCCATGCCACCGTTTACGGCTTGCACCAATCAAAACCGGGACTCCCCCATGAAAATGAATAAACTGACGGTCGCCATCCTCATTGCGATGTTGTTTGGCATCCTCACCGGCCAGGGCTATCGCATGTTTGCCGCAGATCAGGCTGCGGACTTTGCCAATAACATCACGATTCTGACCGATATCTTCCTGCGACTGATCAAGATGATCATCGCGCCATTGGTCTTCACCACCCTGGTGGTCGGTATTGCCAAGATGGGCGACACCCGCACCGTGGGCCGCATCGGCGTCAAGACCCTTGGCTGGTTCATGCTGGCCTCCCTGCTCTCCCTGAGCCTGGGTCTGGTGATGGTGACTCTGATGCAGCCGGGCGTGGGGCTCTCCCTCTCCCTGCCCAATGACACCGCCAGTTCTGGTATTGCTGCCGGCGCCATTACCCTGAAAGATTTCGTGACCCACGCCATTCCCAAAAGCGTGGTCGAGGCGATGGCCACCAACGAGATCCTGCAGATCGTGGTCTTCTCCCTCTTCTTTGGTCTGGCTGCCGCCGCGCTCGGCGATCTGGCCAAGCCGGTGGTGGTGCTGATGGCCAGCGCTGCCGAGATCATGCTGAAAGTGACCGGTTACGTGATGAACTTTGCGCCGTTCGCGGTGTTTGGTGCCATCGCCGCCATGGTGGCCAAAGAGGGGCTGGGTATTCTGGTCACCTACGGCAGCTTTATGGCCCAGTTCTACATCGCGCTGGCCTGCCTCTGGCTGCTGCTGATCGCCATGGGCAGCGTCTTCCTGCGTGGCCGCGTCATCAAGCTGCTGGCGATGATCCGCGAACCCATCCTGCTGGCATTCTCTACCGCCAGCTCTGAAGCGGCCTATCCGAAGACCCTGGATCGTCTGGAGAAGTTCGGTTGTGACAAGCGCATCGCCAGCTTCGTGCTGCCGATGGGTTACTCCTTCAACCTCGACGGCTCCATGATGTACTGCACCTTCGCGGTGATGTTCATCGCTCAGGCCTATGGCATCGAGCTCTCCATGGCCCAGCAGATCACCATGCTGCTGCTGCTGATGGTCACCTCCAAGGGGATGGCCGGGGTACCGCGTGCCTCTCTGGTGGTGATTGCCGCCACCCTGAACCAGTTCCATATTCCGGAAGCGGGTATTCTGCTGCTGCTGGGTATCGACCACTTCCTCGATATGGGCCGCTCAGCCACCAACGTGCTGGGTAACGCCATCGCTGCCAGCGTGGTCGCCAAGACCGAAGACAGTCTGGGCGAGACCAATGAGCTGGGTGAGAGTGAACCGGCGCAAGCGTAATCACAACGCCATGAAATATAAACAACAACGGCCCGCCAAAGCGGGCCGTTGTTGTTTATGGGTCGTCTACACTGCTAGTAAATCACCATCTGGAGAGTGTGGTCATGAATATTGCTCGTCGACTTCAACTGATAGCCCTGCTGGTGATGCTGGCACTCCTTTTTCTCAGCTGGTTCAGTATCAACCGCCTCGATTCCGCCAACCGTGACTTGAGTTATGTGACGGACAATACGGTGCCGAGCATCTCGATCATCAAGGATGTGCAGGCCGATTTTTATGAGCTGCACTCGCTGGTGCAAACCCATGTGCTGAATACCGATAGCGGCAAGATGCAGCAGATCGAAACGGACATTGCCGATAAGCGCAAACAGATCAATTCGCTGTTGGACAAATATAAGGCCGATATGCTCTCCAATGACGAAGATCGGCGTCTGACCGACGATGATCAACGCATTATCGCGCAATATTATCAGGAGGTTGACAAGGTTCTGGAGCTGTCCCGCCAAAACAAGAACGATGATGCCAGAGATATGCTGGCGGGAGAGGCCGCCAGACTGTTTCAGCAGTTTGCCAAGGCGATCGAGCTTCACGTCACGTTCAATATGGACTTGGCATTGGCACTCAAGAAGCAGGGGCAGGAAAACTACGACAACAGCCTGCAAACCCTGCTGTTTATCGCAGGTGGTGTTACCGTGCTGACGATGGGGCTGTTTTTCTGGTTGTTCAATCAGGTGGCCAACCCGCTTCGTTCCGCCATGGATACATTGACCCGGATCCAGCGAGATCTCAACTTTACCCTCAGGGCGGATATCAAACAGCAGGATGAGATTGGCCTGACCCTCAATGCGGTCAACCGGCTGCTTGATACGTTGCAGCAAACATTCACCGAGTTTTCCGTCGGCAGCTTGCAGATAAAAAGCACCGCCGAATCCCTCTCCCAGGCTGCGCAACACCTCGCCAGCTCGGCCAGTCAGGCAAATGATGCTACCAGTCTGATTGCGGCCGGAGTTGAAGAGATGACGGTCAGCATCACCGATATCTCCCAGCGCACTCAGGAGACGAGCCGCATCACCAACGAGTCAGGGCAGCTGGCAACCGAAGGGGGCAAGACCATCGATCGTACCGTACATGCCATCAATGAGATTGCCGACTCCATCCGGCAGGCCTCGGCCGAGGTCATTGCGCTGGGTGAAGGTATTTCGCGCATTGGTGGTGTGGTCAGCGTGATCCGCGATGTGGCAGGGCAGACTAACCTGCTGGCTTTGAACGCGGCCATTGAGGCGGCGAGAGCCGGGGAGTCTGGCCGTGGCTTTGCGGTGGTGGCTGATGAGGTGCGCAAACTGGCAGAGCGTACGGCGCAATCCACTCAGGAGATATCGGCCACGGTCGAGGCGATCCAGCAGGAGTCCAATAATACGGTCTCCCGCATGAATCTGGTGGAGGAGAAGGTGAGCCAAGGGGTAGCCATGGCGACGGAAAGCGGCGCCATCATCTCGGAAATCAGGAGTGCGTCGCACCGGGTGATGGATCAGGTGGGTGAGATCACCAATGCGATTCGCGAACAGAGTGCAGCCGCCGAGTCGATCGCTCATCAGGTGGAGCAGATAGCTCACGTCGTACAGCAGACCAGCAGCACCGCCGAAGAGACCTCAGCTGCGGCCGAGGAACTCAATGTCACCACCGAGAGCATCCACCAGCAGATATCCCGCTATCGCATCCAATAAATCCGCTAGCCGTTACCAAGCCTCTCTCCCCGCCAGCCATCTGGCGGGGATTTTTTATATGGCGAGTGTCAGAAACCGGAGCCTGGTTGCTGCAAAAACTCGGTCTCTTCCGACGTGCTGGTGCGGCCCAGTAGGTCGTTGCGGTGGGGGAAGCGGCCAAAGCGTTCGATGATCACCTGATGGCGGCGGGCAAAGTCGGCAAATCCTGCGAAGGTTGCTTGCGCCGTAGTGTCTGCCTGCTCAGCCGCCAGCTCCTCGAACAGGGCCACGCTTCTGGCTTGCTGCTCGCGGGACTCCGCATGTTCCAGCGGCAGATAGAAGAAGACCCGCTCCAGTGGCGAGAGGGCTTTGTCAGCCCCGATGGACAGCCCTTTCAGGCAGAGACCCCGTGCCAACGGATCCTGGGAAAAGGCTGCTGGCGTGCCGCGATGGATATTGCGGGGCAGTTGGTCGAGCAGCAGGATCAACGCCAGCCTGCCTTGGGGCACATCGGTCCAATTGGCCAGCTCTCCGTTGGCCGCAGCCGCTGCCAGCGCGCCGAAGCGGCTGGCCAGCAGGGCATCTGTCTCGCTGTTTTTGCCCCACCAGAGGGGGGCTTGCCGTGTGGCGCGGGTGGCGTCGTCGGCATCATCGCCAAACCAGAGATCGAGCAGAGCTTGCCAGGGTTGCATGGGAACTCCTTGAGGTGATTCAGAGGGAACCAAGATCAAATGGCTCAGGGGTGCTGCCGAAGTGGCGGCTTCTCGTTACACTGTGCCATCTTTTGCCCGAAAGACGTAACCCCCGATGGCGAGTACCGGATTCTTGGCACGGCCGATGATGGCCTGCGATCGCCATGAGGTGGCCCTGCTGACCCTGATGGTTATCGGGACCTACACCTCACTCCCGGGGTTGTTCTCACTGATATAAGGAATCTCTGATATGGCCGGAACCAGTTTGTTGGCCCTGCTCGATGATATCGCCAGCGTGCTCGATGACGTGGCGCTGATGACCAAGATGGCAGCCAAGAAGACCGCGGGGGTGTTGGGGGACGATCTCGCCCTCAACGCGGAGCAGGTCTCCGGGGTGCGGGCCGAGCGGGAGCTGCCGGTGGTGTGGGCGGTGGCCAAGGGCTCATTTCGCAACAAACTTATTCTGGTGCCTGCCGCCATCGCCATCAGTGCGCTGGTGCCCTGGCTTATCACGCCGCTCTTGATGCTGGGCGGCGCCTACCTCTGCTTTGAGGGGGCCGAGAAGCTGGCGCACAAATTCCTGCCCCATGAGGCGAACGAGGGGGAGGCACACACAGCCCCCATTCCCGATGATCTGGTCGCGTTTGAACAGCAGAAGGTGAAAGGGGCGATCCGCACCGATTTCATTCTTTCTGCCGAGATCATCGTCATCGCCCTTGGCACGGTGCAGGGGGCAAGCCTCGCTCTGCAGCTCTCGGTGGTGGCGGGAATTGCCGTGCTGATGACGGTTGGGGTCTACGGGCTGGTGGGGTTGATCGTCAAACTGGATGACATCGGTCTGCATCTGCTGCAAAAGCCTGATGGCAGCGCCCTGCGCCGCGCGGTGGGACAGGGGCTGCTGGTGACGGCCCCCCGTCTGATGCACCTGCTGGCACTGGTCGGTACCATCGCCATGTTTATGGTGGGTGGCGGCATTCTGGTGCACGGCTGGCCCTTTGCCCATCACCTGATTGAAGGCGCTGCCGCTGTTGTTGCCACTCTGCCCACCGTGGGGACAGTATTGGCGGTGGTGACGCCGACCCTGCTCAACGCCGTGGCTGGTGTGGTGGCGGGTCTGCTGCTGGTTGTCGTGATGACCCTGGTGAGCCGTCTTGCCCCGGCCAAGGGATAAGCGAGCTTGCGGGCCATTTTCGCTCTTTTTCCTCTTTTTATTTTTCTGCCTGCGGGGGATTTATCCTCCCGATGAAGGCCTTTGCGAGAAGCTATGTATCAACAACAGTGGAATAACGACCATATCTACCCGGGCCTCGACAGCCCCGAGCTGGACGCGGACATGAACGCCGCCCGTCACGCGCTGGAGGAGCTGACCAGCTATATGGCGGGTCTGGACGGGGTGCGCGGCGATGCTGCAGCGCGGCAGGATTTTTTGCGGGAAGTGCGGCTGCGCGCCCGTGATATTCGCCATATCGGCTGGAACGTCGCCATTCTGGCCGCGTGTCGCGGCAGTCAGGATGCGCGGGATCCGCAGGCCAAACAGCTGGCGTCCCGTGCCCGCGCCCTCAACGCCGATCTGTTCAAGACGCTGGCGCCGGTGGACGATCTGATGCTGGCGCTGCCGGCAGAGGAATTCGCCGCGCTGATGGGGGATCCGCTGCTCGGAGAGGAGGCGTACCGCCTGCGCCATGAGCGTCGCTTGCAGGATCAGCGCCTGCCGGTCGAAGCGGAGCAGCTGGTGATCGGCCTTGGCACCGATGGCCTGCACGCCTGGGGCAACCTCTACAACGATCTGGTGGGCAAGATCCGCTTAACCATTGATGGCCGCGAGATGGGGCTGGCCGAGGCGAGCAATCTGCTCTCCAGTCCGGTGCGGGCCCTGCGCCTTGAGGCGTTCGATGCCATCAGCGCCGGTTGGGAAGGGGAGCAGGAGACGGTTGCCGCCATCCTCAATGCCCTCAACGGCTGGCGGCTGGAGTTGGCCCGTCAGCGCGGCAAAACCCGTGTGCTCGATGCGCTGGATCTCTCCTGCCATCAGAGTCATATCGAACGATCCACCCTCGATGCACTGATGAGCGAAACCTGGCGGGCCCGTGGGCTGGGTCAGCGGGCTTTGGGGCTGATGGCTGCGCGGCTCGGACTCGACGAGCTGGGGCCGGAGGATCTCTTTGCGCCGCCCCCTGCTGCCAGCAGCCGCGAGATCCCGTTCGAGGAGGCGATCGCGCTGATTGCCGATGCCTTTAGCCGTTTCGATCCCGAGATGGGAGCATTTGCCCGCATGATGGCCGAGAAGGGGTGGATTGATGCGGCGCCCACGCCAAATCGCCGCACCGGCGCCTACTGCACCAAGTTTGCCGCGCCTGTGGAGCCGCGGGTCTTCGTCACTTATGCCGGTACTATGGAC
>NZ_JRGK01000002.1 GCF_000764645.1 Aeromonas finlandensis | reverse complement strand
GAACCGCCCTGTTACCGATCCTCGCGCCCAACGTCTATATCATGGCCGGAGTGATCTTCATCGCAGGCCTCTCGTTCGCCCCAACGATGGTCATCGTGATGAATCTTGGCACCCTCATTGTGCCACCCGCCAAGCTCACCGAAGGGCTGACCTGGATGACGACCGGCATCAGTATCGGGGTCGCCCTTGGCGGGATGCTGGCTGGCCTTGTCATCGATGCTTATGGTGCGCGCGCCGGCTTCGGGGTGGCGATTGCTTCAGGGCTATCTATGGTGGTGCTCGCCATGATTGGCCTGCCGATACTGAGAGCGGCATCAGAGATGCGTGCTGAGCTGGCTGCAGAAGCCTCCTAAGACCTTGTATCAGCGCTGTCGTGTTATCCCTCTTGGCAGGCCTGGACACGAGGAGGATATCTTCACTGGCCCGCTGGCTCTGCTCCTTATCACCCTTCATAGGCTTTCGTCGTTGCACGCTACGTGATGAAAAGTCTCAACTAAATGGGAAGGCATTCGAGACAGGGCATGCGCCACATGGGGAGATCATACGCATGTGCTACCAGCACATTTTGATGGGAAGGAATGAATGATGAACGGCACCGAGCTATTGGGGTGCGTGCCAAGAAAAACGCAGCTGACACATGGAGAACCGTGTCAGCTGCGTCATTGTTATGCCTCAATGCTCCTGATGGCCGGGGAATACTCCGCACCATCTACGACCGATGGGTGACCAGCGACAATCCTGACGACAGGACCGCAGTGGCAGAAAACGGGGCCAAGCTGGCCCATATACAACCCACGAGCGAAAAGGATTGGCATAACAAATTGATTTCTTAAAAATTTAAACCTTAAAACGGCATCTTGAAGCCTGGCGGCAGTTGCATGCCACCGGTCAGTTCGCCCATCTTGGCCTTGTTCTGCTCTTCCACACGACGCACGGCATCGTTGCAAGCGGCGGCGACCAGATCTTCCAGCAGCTCCTTGTCATCTTCCATCAGGGAGGGGTCGATCTCGATGCGACGGACGCTGTGGCTACCGGTCATGGTGACCTTGACCATGCCAGCACCGGCTTCACCGGTCACTTCCATCTGAGCCAGCTGCTCTTGCGCCTTCTGCATACGCTCTTGCAT
>NZ_JRGK01000199.1 GCF_000764645.1 Aeromonas finlandensis | reverse complement strand
CCGGAAGTAAAAAGCCAAGGGGATCACAACTTGCAACCGGGCATCACCCAAGGGGGTGCCGCTCAGAGTACTATTCAGGCAGCACGACTCACGCCCGCACTCCGGTATCGAGGCTTAACATGAAATGGATTTTCAACCCCGCCATCCGGCTGGGCAATCAGCTCTCCTTCAAATACAAATTCCTGCTCTGGTCCTGCCTGATGCTGCTGCCACTGGCCTACAGCATGACCAACCTGCTGGGGCGGCTGCAGGATGACAACGAGCAGGCCAGCCGCGAGCTGGCAGGGGTGGTCAATCTCGCCCCTGTGCCTGCCATCGAGCAGGCCCTGCTGACCCACCGCAATCTGGTGACCCAGCACGCCTATGAGCAGAACCCGGTTGATGAGCAGAAGGTCCGGGCAGCGGCACAGGCGGTAGACGATAGCCTGCGCGCCTTTGCCGATACCCATCAGGAGAACCCCTCTTTCGATGTCCTCAAGCAGGGGTGGACTGCCCTGCAGAACGAGGCGGGCAAGCTGGAGGTGGAGCAGAGCAACCTGCGTCACGACAAGCTGCTGACCGAGGTGCGCCACCTCTACAAGCACATCACCGCTGCCAGCAGCCTTATTCAGGATCCGGCGCTCGGCACCTACTACATGGTGCTCCTCGCCAGCGAGCGGTTGCCACAACTGCGCGACCTGTTGGCCCAGGTGCGGGATCGCGCCGCCACCATCGCCGACTTCGGCCTGTTTCAGGCAGAAGGGTACAGCGGCCTGCGTTTTCGCCTCGACCTCATCAGCGCCACTCTGCAGGAGCTGGAGGCCGATCTGACCCTGCTCTACCAGATTGAGCCTGCCTACCGCGCCGAGCTGGGTCAGCAGACCGATGCCCTGCTGCAACAGGTGCGTCAGGGGGTCGAGACCATGGAAAACAAGATGATGAAGGATCAGCTGGTGCAGCTCTCCAACAAGGAGGTGTTGGCACTGGGGGATAGTCTGGATGTTGCCATCACCGCATTGGCAGGTCATGTGCGCCAACGACTGGAGGCCGACCTGCACCAGCGGATGGCCGCCAACCAGCGCCACTTCTGGTGGGTTGCCGCGCCGCTGACCGCCAGCTTGCTGCTCTATCTCTACCTGATGATCGGCGCCTACCTCTCCCTGCGCGAGACCGTGGCGCGGGTGCGTGATATTGCTGCCCGGGTCAACGCCCAGGATCTCAGCCAGCATATCGAAATCGTCGGTCAGGACGAGCTGGCGGCCATCAGCCGGGACTACAACGTGACCCTGGAAACCCTGCGCACCCTGATGCGGCGTGTGTGGGAGAATGGCGTCACCGTGGTGGAGAGCGCCACCGACATCGAAGCGCGTACCTGCCGCTCGCAGGAGGTGATTGCCGATCAGCAAGGGGAGACCCATCAGGTCGCCACCGCCATCAAGGAGCTGGCCGCCACCTCCCAGGACATGGCAGGCAACGCCCTGCAGGCCGCCCGCATGACGCAGGAGGCCCAGCAAGTGGTCGGTCAGGGCGAGGATGTGGTAGAGCGCACCATCAAGGCCATCGACCACATCAACCGCGAGGTGCTGCGTACCGCCGACACCATCGGCCAGCTGGAGCAGCGGTGCAGCCAGATTGGCGGCGTCATCAGCGTGATCCGCGGCATCGCCGAACAGACCAACCTGC
>NZ_JRGK01000198.1 GCF_000764645.1 Aeromonas finlandensis | reverse complement strand
CAGGTGAACCGGGCGGTGAACGGTGCCCAGCGCGCCTTCGCCCAGTGGAGCCGCACCACCCCGGCCCAGCGCAGCAACCTGCTGCTGCGTCTTGCTGATCTCATCGAGCGCCACGCCGAAGAGTTTGCGGCGCTGGAATCCCTCAACTGCGGCAAACCCTATCTGGCGGTGCTCAACGACGAGCTGCCTGCGGTGGTGGACTGCTTCCGCTTCTTTGCCGGGGCTGCCCGCTGCCTGCAAGGGCCGCTGGCGGGGGAGTATATCGAGGGGCACACCAGCATGATCCGCCGCGATCCCATCGGGGTGGTGGGCAGTATCGCCCCCTGGAACTACCCGCTGATGATGGCGGCCTGGAAGATGGCACCGGTGCTGGCGGCGGGCAATACGGTGGTGCTCAAACCCTCCGAGCAGACCCCGCTCACCGCCCTGCGCCTTGCCGAGCTCGCCAGCGAGATCTTCCCCCGCGGCGTCATCAACGTCATCTGCGGACGGGGTGAAAGCGTGGGGGCGCCGCTGGTGGAGCACCCGCTGGTGCGGATGGTGTCGCTCACCGGCGATATCGCCACCGGCCAGAAGATCCTGCAAAGCGCCGCCCGCACCATGAAGCGCACCCACCTTGAGCTGGGGGGCAAGGCGCCGGTGATCATCTTCGACGATGCGGATCTGGAGGCGGTGGTGGCGGGTATTCGTACTTTCGGCTTCTACAACGCCGGGCAAGATTGCACTGCCGCCTGCCGTATCTATGCCCAGGGCAAGATCTACGACAAGTTCGTCGCGGCCATGACCGATGCGGTGGCCTCCATCAAGGTGGGCAGCCAGTACGAGGAGGGTGTGGAGATGGGGCCGCTTATCTCGGACAGACAGCGCAACCGGGTTGCCAGCTTTGTCGAGCGGGCCCAGAGCAGCGGCCATGTGGAGGTGACGGCGGGCGGCAAGATCCGCCCCGGCAGCGGCTTCTTCTTCGAGCCGACCCTGATTGTCGGGGCCCGTCAGGAGGATGAGATCGTGCGGCGTGAGGTGTTTGGCCCCGTGGTGTCGGTGACCCGTTTCAACGATGCCGAACAGGTGGTGCAGTGGGCCAATGACTCGGACTATGGTCTCGCCTCGTCGGTCTGGACCCGGGATTTGAGCCTCGCCAGCAAGGTGGCCAGCCACCTGCAATATGGCTGCACCTGGATCAACACCCACTTTATGCTCACCTCGGAGATGCCCCACGGTGGCATGAAGATGTCGGGCTACGGCAAGGATCTCTCCCTCTATGCGCTGGAGGATTACACGGTGCCGCGCCATATCATGGTCAAGCTGTAGTGGGAGTTACTTAGCGGGTTGTCACAATTTATTTACAACTGTTTCAGGCAGCCGACTCATGGGTCGGCTGCTTTTTTTGTTGCCATTTCGTTACAGTGAAGCCGTGATGAAACGGCAAGGCGCCTTGATGTGGCGCCAGAGGATGGAACCGCTATGGCAACCTTTTACACCGCACACCAGCCGGATGCTGACGGGGTGATCCACTACAGCAACGAAGAGCACGGCACCTGGCAGATCCTGATCGAACGCCAGTTCGCGGCTCTCGATGGCAAGGGGTGTGACGAGTATCTGGCCGGTCTCGACCGGCTGGGATTGCCCCGTGATCGCATCCCCCAGCTGGCCGAGATCAACGCCGTCTTGCAGCCTGCGACCGGCTGGTCGGTGGCGGCGGTGCCTGCGCTCATCTCGTTCGATCGCTTCTTCGCCCTGCTGGCCAACCGCCAGTTTCCGGTGGCCACCTTTATCCGGCGTCGGGACGAGCTCGACTACCTGCAAGAGCCCGATATCTTTCACGAGATCTTCGGCCACTGCGCCATGCTGACCAATCCGGCCTTTGCCCACTTTACCCACCTGTATGGTCAGCTTGGCCAGCAGGCGAGCAAGGAGCAGCGGGTCTTTCTGGCCCGGCTCTACTGGTTCACCGTGGAGTTTGGCCTGCTGGCCACGCCGGACGGGCTGCGCATCTACGGCGGCGGCATTCTCTCCTCCATCGGCGAGACAGCTTATGCCCTCTGTGGCAAGCCGCTGCTGCAACCCTTCGATCTGCTGACCGTGCTGCGCACCCCGTATCGCATCGACATCATGCAGCCCACCTATTTTGTGCTGCCGAGTCTCGATCATCTCTACCAGTTGAGCGGGGAGGAGATCATGGCTGCTCTGGCCGAGGCCAGTCGGCTTGGTCTCTATCCGCCGCGCTTTGAACCTGTCTCAGGCAAGCAGGCGAGCTGACCAAAGGCAAACAACCCTATTTCATATTCATTGATCCAAGCAGGAGTAACCCATGTCCGAACTGGCCAGCCAGCAGTGTGAAGCGTGCCGCGCCGATGCCCCCAAGGTGAGCGATGAGGAGCTGCGCGAGCTGATGCAGCTTATCCCCGACTGGCAGCCGCTGGTGGAGGAGGGGGCGCTGCAACTGCGGCGGGAATTTACGTTTCGCAACTTCAAGGAGGCGCTCGCCTTCACCAACCGTCTGGGGGAGCTGGCGGAGGCGGAGTTCCACCATCCGGCCATCCTGACCGAGTGGGGCAAGGTGACCGTCAGCTGGTGGACCCACAAGATCGGCGGTTTACATCGCAACGACTTCATCATGGCGGCGCGTACAGACCAATTGCCCAGATAAGTTGAGAGCAGGTTGAGGCGGAGTATCCCCCTTCCTGCATTTCTGACCGAGTGGAGTAAGGTGACCGTCAGCTGGT
>NZ_JRGK01000197.1 GCF_000764645.1 Aeromonas finlandensis | reverse complement strand
CTATGAGATAATAGATGGTGATGAGGTTGGGAACATAAAATTTTACCTCGATGATGATTATCAGAATTACTTGGAAAAAGATTTTAAAGATATAATTTTATCTGGATTGAGTTATTGTGAGAGCGAAATTATCGCGATCACAATACATTTGTTTATTTCGATGTTGCCACTTCATGAAGATAGGCCTGATCGCCAAGTTGCATTCATCAATAATGCTTTCCGACTGTATAAAAAACTGATAAAGAGTAACTTATGATTATTATACCAATGGCTGGCCTTTCCTCGCGTTTTAAGAATGCCGGATATGCAAAACCGAAATATATGCTTGAGGCTCATGGGAAAACTCTTTTTAGTCACTCACTTGATAGTTTTAAAAAATATTTCAGTACAGAAAAATTTTTGTTCATTGCTCTTGATGTAGATAATACTCGTGAGTTCATTGAGTTAGAGTGCACTGGTTTAGGCATTGAGAATTATGACATTGTTATTTTAAATTCACCGACAAAAGGCCAAGCACAAACCGTTTATGAGGGGTTGAAAATCTCGGACATTACAGCAGATGAACCATTACTTATATTTAATATAGATACATTTCGTCCTGGATTTACCTATCCTGATTTTTTTGATGTCAATCATATTGATGGCTATTTAGAAACATTTATTGGTGAAGGTAAAAATTGGAGTAATATCCTTCCTAAGTCAGAAGAAAATTATACAGTAGCACTGACAGCAGAAAAAAAAGAAATATCTAAATATTGCTGCACTGGTCTTTACTTCTGGCGTTATGCGAAAGATTTCATTCGTGTATTCAATGAATACCAGCAAAAATCATTAAACGATGTTGATGCTGGTGAATACTATATTGCGCCAATGTATAATAATCTGATTTCCGAAGGCGCAGATGTGAGATATAGCGTGATATCATGTTCCGACGTTGTTTTTTGTGGCGTCCCATCGGAGTACGAGAATTTTTTGTGTTCCAATTATACTATATGCTAGATATTAGAATAGCCTGTTGGTTTGTTATTTAACATATTGGGTGAGTGTAAGTATTGAGCCATAATCGAGGATCGATGTATGGAGATGGTATTCACTTGACAGTTACCCACCAAAAGAGTGGTCATACAGCGTTCAACCGGATAACAATACGGTACCTCTACCATGTTATCCGGGGTCTATGTC
>NZ_JRGK01000196.1 GCF_000764645.1 Aeromonas finlandensis | reverse complement strand
AGAATATGGTCGCCATCGCTCAGCAGATCCCGCGGATTCTGGCCCGGCAGGTGGCGCAAGAGCTGGGTCGCCTTGGCGCCCCCCTGAAACTTCTTGCGGCGGTGGCGGTTGTTGTTGGACTTGCCGCTGCGGGAGAGATCGAACACCAACAGATCTTCCGAGCCCGCCAGGGTCAGATAGACCCGCTTGCCGTCGGCGGCGAAGCGCGCAGCAAACGGGTTGGAGACGATCTGGCTGCGGTTGCCGACGCTTGGCAGATTAATCTGCAAAAAGAGCTGCTTTCTTTCATCGACCCGCTCTTTCTCCTCATCGAGATCGATGATGGAGACGGCCGGAAAGACGGTGCTCTGAAACTGGAAGGGGTGGCTGAAGCTCCATAGCACATGGGGCAACCAGGCTTCGCTGCCATCGGGGGAGAGGGCGATACCGTCCAGCAGGCGCGGCAAGCCCTGCGAGTCGCTCGGCGTCTCGCTGTGGGTCTCGGCCAGGGTGATGAGCTTGGGCTTGGGTAGGGCGGCGCTCTTGGCGCTGTTACCAAGCTTGGCGAGATCATAGATAGCGAGCTGGCCAGTCATGGCGTGGGTCAGCAGCAGGCGATCATCGTCGGTCAGGGCCAGCCCGCGGGGTGTCTCGGCGGTCTTTGCATCCAGCTGGAGGTTGCCGGCGGTGTCGTAGGCTTGTAGACGAGCCGATTCGAACAGCGTCACCCAGAACCACTGCCGCTTGGGATCGAAGATGACCCCATAAGGGCGATGACCAGTGGGGATCGCCTTTTCCAGAGCGAGATCATCATCCAGCAGCAGCAGGCGAGCGCCGCTGTAGTCGGTGACCAGCAGGGTGCCGTCATCGGCGCGGGCAAGCTGGCGCAGATCGCCCCCCAGCTGCACCTCTTTCAGCCGCTTGCCGCTATCGCGCTCAAGCAGGGTGACCGAGCCTGCACTCAGGTTGGCGGTGACGAGGCGCGGGCTTTGCCCCTCCTCATAGGCGAGCATCCCGGCGCCCATCTGCTGGGCAAGCGCAAAAGGGCTTGCCAACAGCAGGACCAGGGCCAGCAGGGGTGACAAATATGCAGAGAATGATGACTTCAACATGGGATCAGGTGCGCCATTTCAAGATGGTCCAGCGCCAGGCGTGGCGCAGCACCAGAGGAGTTAACGCCAACGCGCTCAGCCAGTGGGCCCAGCTGGCGAGGCTGCCCATGGCATCGCCCGGAGTGCCGTGCAGCACCAACAGCAGGCCGCTGGCCAGACAGACCAGCAGCAAGGCCTCGATGGTGCGACCTGTGATACGCAAAAAGGGTTTGTTGCTACGGTTCAGCAATGCGCGGTGGGAGAGCCAGAAGGCGCCAAACAGCAGGGGGAACAGGGTGAGCGAGAGCATCACGTGCAAAAACAGATTCCAGCGTGCCAGCGACCAGAGCGGGGTCAGCGGCTCCCACAGCAGCAGGCCGGAGAAGAACATCAGGTAGAGGCTGCCCTCGGCGGCCTGATGGTGGTAAGCCAGCCACTGCCAGAATTGTCGGGGTGAAAGGGAAAGGGTTGTCATAAAGGCTCCAGCACCCGGGCGGGGCAGCCCGGGGGGAGCAAGTCTATAACGCAGTAAGAGTAATGAAAAGTGTTATCAATTGTATTGCTGGTGAATCAAGGCTGAACAAGCACAGTGATCAAGCTCGACTATTTATTTATGCTCCGCCATCCGCTCGGTCACCGCATAGATGAGCGCGGCCAGCGAGAAGGCGAGAAACACCACCACGGACCACTTCATATCGACTTCGTTGATGATGCCATCTTCGAGGAAGGCTTTGAGTACCTCGACCCCGGCGATGGTCACCAACGAGTTGATGACGATGAGCTTGAGGGAGGCAAAGTTGATCTTGCTGAGCCAGTTGCTGCTAAGGGAGGCGCGCTGTTCTTCCGTTTGGATAAATTGCACATAGCCGCAGATTGCCACCAGGATCAGCATCTGGGCCACCAGTATAAAGTCCACCAGGGTCAGCACGCCGGTAATAAGATCCAAATAGGGGATCTCGAGGATGTTTACAGAAAGCTGATAGAGCTGCATGGCAAATTTCACCATCAGCAATACCACGCAGATGAGAATGCCAATGTAGAAGGGGAACATCATCAATCTGCTGCCATTGAGCATGAAATTGAATCGACGCATGAGTACTCCGATGTTGAAAAAGAGTGAATATGGCGCGAGCAGCCCGCAGTGTTGCACGACCGTGGGGACTCATTATGCCGGGTCGCCCTCTGCTTGCGCCTATAAAAAATAAAAAGCCATCATAAAAAATAAAACCGTAGCCCGCTGTCTTATTTGTGATTTTTCCCTGCCGTAACATGCCGCTTCTCAATTCAGGGGGGCAACTGCCTCCCTCCTATTTATCAGGCTCGGCCCACCGTTAGTGGCCGCTTGCCAGGAGTGTTGCGATGCGTATTGGTCTGCTGTTGGGTATGGGTGTGCTGGTTGCAAGCGGGGTTCAGGCACAAGAGCTGGGGGCGATTCCCGGGGAGTCGGGTTTTTCCGGCAGTGTGCTGGCGGGAGCCAGTGTCGGCGAGACCAAGTCCAATTTTGCCACGGGGAGTGCCGGCAGTGAGCGGATCGACGCTCTGGGTGCTGCCGTGCAGCAGCGCCATCTTGATCCGGTGATCAATGGCGATCTGCGCTACACCTTTGCCTCCACCGGTAGCCAGCTGTTTCTGGGCAACCTCATTCAGGATGCCATTCGCGGCGACGGTACCCAGCAGTTCGGGCTTCGCCAGCAGCTGGGGGACAAGGGGATCGTGGCCGGTTCGCTGGTGTTCAATGCCACCCCGGTCAAGGTGTGGCGCGATCCCTTTGCGGTGGGGGTGGAACGCCAAGAGAGCGATGTGCGCTCCCATGGTGCCCGTCTGGCGTGGGACAACATCTGGGGCAGCGCGCTCAGTGGCAGTGTCACCAGCCGTGACGTCAAGGTGGATGAGGAGGCCAGTGGCGAGCAGTATGGCCGCGCGGTGATGGGGATGCTGGATCGCAATGGCCGGGTCAACTCCGCCGAGCTCTCCTACCAGTTCCGGCTGGCGGACGATCAGTTCCTCGAGCCGGCATTGCGCTACCAGAAGGCGGATCTGGCGGGCAGTGCCGAGTCTTATGTGAGCAAGGGGTTGCAGCTCACTTACGCCAAGACCTCACCCCGCTGGTCGTTTGTCAGCAACCTCTATCTGGGCAAGCGCGACTATGACGAGGCCAACCCGCTGTTTGGCCAGCGTGCCGACAGCCGTGACATGGCTATCGATGCCACCCTCTTCTGGCACCAGCTGTTTGGCATCGCGCCGCTCTCTGCTGTCCTCAGCGCCAGCTACGCCAATGCAGACTCCGAGATCGACTTTTACGACATTCGCTCCACCAGCATTACCACGGGTCTGCTCTACCGCTTCTGATCCCTGTATCCGGCAGTGAGATGAGGTGCACAAACAGGGGCTGGTCAATCCAGCCCCTTGGCGATGGGCTGATTGCCCAGGCAATCGCCAATGCCATCCGTTCAGCTATTGAGCATGGGGACTCGCCAGGTCTCGATGTTGCAGGCCAGTTTGTTGGCCATATTGGGCACCCGCTCTGCAACGTGAGGGGGCGTTGCTAACGCCGGACAAGAGCGGCATCGACGTCATAGCGCTCTATTCGATGAAAAAGACTCTCTTTTTCTTGCGAGTGAAGCTGGGTATACCCGACAACCAGCTTCGGCGCGAGCGGTCTGGATCATCTTTTCAGGGCAACTGTCACACCGAGCACCAATTCGGATTTGGTTCATCACGTCATATCATTCACCGTTTTTCTATCCACATTGACAGCGACCTCTTAGTTGGTTTGAGCTGCATTGGTTATGGTAAGAGCGGAGTTTGGCCAGAGGGGGTGATGGCTAGCAAGAGAGGTGGCAGGCGAAAACCCTGATGCCAACATTGCCGCCATCTGAGTGACCGGAGACATCGTGTTGGTCAGGTGAATACCATCACCATACACCCAAGCGTCCCCTGGTCCTGCTGTTAGCCTCCCTGCTCGGTGGCATGCTGGGTGTGGGTATCGTGTTGGTTCGACATGCCTTTCGCAAGCCAGAGCAAACATGACAGTAGCGGCTGGCGATTTACTGTTTATCAACGATATCGCTGTTTTCCGGTAACCGCTTCTTACCCGTGAGCATGGCCCGGATCAAGTCGCCATGGGTGAGGCGGTCAATGACGATAACGGCGATCACATGGACGAAAATGGCCATCTCCAATGCGGTGGCAAAGCGTTCATGGATTCCTTCCATCACATCCTCGCCAAACAGATCTTCATAGTTGGTCAGAATACCGGTCACTGCGGTGCCCACCAGGCAGGTCAACAGCAGAATAATCATCAGGGAGCCAACGGGATTGTGCCCTGCATAATAGGGATGCTCACCTTTAAGCGTGGCTTTCAGATAGCCGATGACGCGGCTTGGGGTCGGAAACCACTGGCTGAATTTCGCATAGTGAGAGCCGGCAAATCCCCATGCAATACGGATCACCAACAGTCCAGCCAGGGTGTATCCGACATAGCGGTGGTTGCGCTCTCCCTCTTCGAGAATAAACAGGTTGAGTACGCAAAGTAGTACTGTGCACCAGTGAAAGGATCTGACCACGATATCCCATACGTTGATTTCATTGTTGTTGTTCATCATTGTCTCCATGCCATTGCGATGTGGCACAAACAACGTCAACGCTGTTTGTGCCACCGTCTGATTATTCCGTGTCCAGTTTTTGCTGAACCGCGATTCTGTTTTTAAGCGTAGATAGAGATACCAGCAGTGCGATGGCCGCCAGCAAACTGAGCGAGGCGGCGTATCTGCTTAATTCCAGTCCACCACTTCCCAGCGGTTTATCCAGAAAATCACCGACCACGGCACCCAGCGGTCTGGTCATGATAAAGGCGGCCCAAAACAGCAGGGTGCGCGAGAGCGAGGTCAACAG
>NZ_JRGK01000195.1 GCF_000764645.1 Aeromonas finlandensis | reverse complement strand
CTTAATAATGTATCGGCATGTTTAATAAGGTCGATATCATTGTTATCAATGGAGTTAAGCTGCTCTCTTAATTTGATAAGTTTACTTAAGGATTCATCTAGTAATGGGGTCTGATTTTTAAGGGCTAGGGTGAAACTTTTTTGAGTCGACTTCCTTGCATTCTGTTGTGCGATTTTTCGTTGTTCTTTGTCTTTTTTTAGTGAGGTTAGTATCTCTTGTCGCTCTTCTGATTTTCCACCAAAAAATCTATCTGCAAGTGCGGTTAGTAAATCTGATACTAGAGTCTTTAGCTGTCTTGCTGCTTGGTTTTTTATAAATCCCTCACGGCCAGATTTATCTTTTAAGCCTCTATTACTTGATTGAGATATACCTATAAATCCAAAAAGCCTACGGTTAGACCAATAATATCGACCTGCATTATATGACCGTCTCTCTTCAATTTGGAAAAAATCGTTATCAACTCGTCCATATGGAAGAACTCGAAGAGAATCTCTAAACACCATCAAGCCAGCATATTTTTCAGCTTTCTCCTTAAGGTTGGCATGAATTCTTTCTGGGAGGCTACCATTTTGTCGAAGGATCTCAAAAGTGCCGATTTTAATTTCGAATGGCCCAACCTCAGAAGGTGAAAGGC
>NZ_JRGK01000194.1 GCF_000764645.1 Aeromonas finlandensis | reverse complement strand
TTCTTGCTGCGATGGCCGGTATGTTTTGCGATCGCTCCGGGGTGGTCAACATCGCGCTGGAAGGGAAATTGCTGGCGGCGGCATTTGCCAGCGGCGCGGCGGCGGCGGTCTCCGGATCTGCCTGGGTGGGGCTGGGTGCCGGGATTGCCATCTCGGTGCTGTTTGCCCTGATGCACGGCTTTGCCACCATCACCCACCGTGGGGATCAGGTGGTGAGCGGCATGGCCATCAACATTCTGGCGGCAGGCTTGACGGCAACCCTGGGCCGTTACTGGTTCGATATGGGTGGCAAGACACCGACGCTCTCCGGTGATGCCCGTTTCGCTCCCATTGACCTCCCCTATGCCAAGGAGCTTTACGATGTGCCGGTGATTGGCCAACTCTACAGCGAGCTGCTGAGTGGTCACTCCCTGCTGGAGTACGCCGCGTTTGCCTGCGTACCGCTGGCCTGGTGGGTGCTGTTCCGTACTCGCTTCGGTCTGCGCCTGCGGGCAGTGGGCGAGGCGCCAGGCGCAGTCGATACCGCCGGTATCTCTGTGGTGCGGATGCGTTATACCGCGCTGCTGATTGCAGGGATCCTGGGTGGCATTGGTGGTACCTATCTGGCGGTGGCCCAGACGGCCCAGTTCGTTCCCAACATGAGTGCGGGCAAGGGTTATATGGCGCTGGCGGCACTGGTATTCGGCAAGTGGCGCCCCTGGAATGCCATGGCAGCCTGTCTGCTGTTTGCGTTCCTGGATGCCGTCGCCATCCGCCTGCAAGGGGTCAGCATCGGTGGCTTCGCCATCCCGGTACAGGCCATCGAGGCGCTGCCTTACATCCTGACCGTGTTCCTGCTGGCTGGCTTTATCGGCCGCGCGGTGGCACCCAAGGCGCTCGGTACGCCTTATGTGAAGGAGAGGGAGTAGCGCCCTGTAGCGCGATATTCCCGATTACACAGATAACAACAGGCCCACCTCGGTGGGCCTGTTTTTTTATGGATTGAGTGGCTGGTTACAGCAGGAAAATGGTCGCCAGCCCGAGGAAGATAAAGAATCCGCCGGTGTCGGTGATGGCGGTGATCATCACGCTGGCCCCCACCGCCGGATCGCGGCCGAGGCGGGTCATGGTCATGGGGATGATGACCCCCATCAGGGCCGCCACCAGCAGGTTGAGCATCATGGCCAGGGTCATCACGGCGCCGAGCGCTGCATCCTGATAGAGCAGGTAGGTGGCAATGCCCATGGTGCCGCCCCACACCAGCCCGTTGATAAAGGCGACGCCGAGTTCGCGCAGCAGCAGGAAGGAGAGGTTGCCCGCCTGAATGTGCTGCAGCGCCAGTGCCCGCACGATCATGGTGATGGTCTGGTTGCCGGTGTTGCCGCCGATCCCGGCGACGATGGGCATCAGGGCCGCCAGCGCCACCAGCTGGGAGATGGTGTGCTCGAACATGCCGATCACCCGCGAGGCAACAAAGGCGGTGCAGAGGTTCAGCGCCAGCCAGGCCCAGCGGGTCTTGACCGCCTTGCTGACCGGGGCGAACACGTCTTCATCCTCGCTGATACCCCCCATCCGGCGCAGGTCGGTGTCACTCTCCTCATAGACCAGATCCACCACCTCTTCGACGGTGAGGCGGCCCATCAGCTTGCCCTTGCCATCCACCACGGCGGCGGAGAGCAGGTCATCCCGCTCGAAGGTACGGGCCGCCGCTTCGTCGTTATCCTCCGGATCGAAGGTGACCGGGTCTTGCTCCATCACATCGCTCACCAGGGTGGCGGGCTTGTGCAGCAGCACTGTGGTGAGGGCCAGCTCCCCCAGCAGGTGGTTGCGGCGATCGATGACGAACAGCTTGTCGGTGTTGGCGGGGATCTTGCCGCGCAGCCGCAAATAGCGCTGCACCGTGGCCAGACTCACCTCGGGGCGGATGGTGATGATCTCGAAATCCATCATGGCGCCGACGGTGTGCTTGCCGTAGCGGATCACCTCCCGCACCCGATCCCGCTCTTCGGGGGCCATGTAGGTGAGCAGCCGCCCCATCAGGTTGCGCGGCAGGTATTGGCCCAGATAGATCTGGTCGTCGATATCCAGGGTGCGCAGGGCGTGCAGCAGCTCCTTGTCGCTCATCCCGCTGATCAGGCTGTCCCACACCGTCTCCGACGCTTCGACCAGGATCTGGCCGCGTTTCTCCTCCTCCACCAGCGCCCACAGGGCATCACGCTCATCGGGCGGCAGCGACTCCAGCGCATCGGCGACGTCGGCGGCGGGCAACCCGTTGACCAGCGCGGTGAGTTCGCTGGTCTGATCGCGCTGCTCGGCATCCTGCACCACCTGCGGATCGAGCAGGCTGTCGGTGAGGGCATCATCGCGCAGCAGCAGGGTGAGAATGCGGGATCTGTCATCCGCGCGCTGCCTGGCGCTGTTTCTGATGGGAAGAGACATGGAGAGGTTCCTGAGCTGGTGGCCACGGGGCCGAATAGCCATAGGATACCAGACTTAAAACAACAGGTTATGACGGTGCGCAGTGGTGCAGAGATTTATCGGGCGAGATCGGGCGGGGGCTTGGCGCAGGCGGGTATGGCAGGGTGAGGGGGGCGGTAGGGGTAAACGGCACGGTATAAATTTAATTTATGGCTTTTTCCTTGATGGCCCAATTTTTACTTATGCCGACTCTGCTGCGCCCTCCAGCCAGTCTCCATGCTTACTTTTTGCCATCCATGGCCATCGCCCGATCCCGGTGAGGCGGTTGCTCAGCCGGGATCGGGTGACGGGGGGTGGTGACCCCGGGCTTTGTTGGTTCAAATTCTCAGCAGGTGGCTGCTTGCTCGCAACAAACCCTGGTCATCTGGCTGGGCCAGCCGGGCCTCGGCATCGTCGATAAACCGTTCTATCCAGGCTTCAAGACTCGCCTGATCCAGCAGTGCCAGAGGAGATTGGGACCAGAGGATCGCCTGCCCATCCAGCGTACCCTGTACATGGGCTGGCCACTGGGCACCGAACAGGTTGTCGCTGGGGGGCTGGAGGGGGCCCAGCTCACAGTAGAGTTGCAGCCATTGCTCCTGATAGCAGCCGATCATCACCCGCAGGCGATCGTCGACCAGCAGGGTATACACCCCCTCTTCGGAGGGAAGGGGGGTTATCCCCAGTCGGCTGAACAGCCCCTCTACCAGTTCTCGATAGGTGGAATGGCTCATGCGTTAGCCCCCTTGAAGTTGTAAACCTCGAACTCCTGCCCAAGTCCGATCTCAAGATTGTATTTGGAGCCTGGCCAGAAGGCGTTGGTAAACCAGTTTTTGAACTGTTCCTTGTCAGGGAAATGGAACTCGCCGAAGTTGGGATCGAAGAAGGTGACCCCCTGTTGTTCATCCACATGGGCTGCCACTGTGTGGCCAGCCATCTTGCCCGAGAAACTGATCTTCTTGTACTCGGCACCCTCACCTCGGGTATCCAGAATCGCGGCAACCAGCTGCTCCGGCCCTTGTGCTCCCGTCTGGCCAGAAACAGGGGGCATTGGATAACCGGATTTGCTCATTCGCGGTACGAGGTTGTGGTCGGTGAGCCAGTTGCTGGTGACCTGAGCCTGATCGACGTGTTCTTGCATGCCGTCCATCTGCAACTGCTTGATGGAGACCAGCGTGTCAATTTGAAACTGCCCCTTCTGGCCGCCGGTATAGAGCTGGTTGAACAGGCTCTCGCCCTTGGCGTGGCTGCTGATCCAGTGGGCGGAGATCGACTCGCACACGCCGCCCGAAGTGTCCCCGTGTTTCATGATCTCACCGAGGAAGGCCCCCTTGGTCTGAGCGAACTTGAAGGTGACGCTGCCGCCATGCTGGGGGACCGAGTCACGGACTGTGCCGAGGAATAGGCGAACGCCGAGGTGTATCAGGCGATCTTTGATCATGCTGAAGCGGAAGGCGCTGGTCGGGTTGGGTTTGCCGTCGCTGGTCAGCTTGCGATCCAGCAGAGAGCGACCAGGCAGGTTGTGCTGCACGGCGGCGGAGAAGCGGGCCAGCAGCCCGGGGCGTTCGGTTATGGATTGCAGGTCACGTTTGGCTAATGGACCATCGTGCCTGGGGACGCTCGTTGGGCTGATGGGGGCTGATATTGAGGCGCCGCTGGTATGCTGCGATTGGCTGATGGAGGTGATTGTCATCATCATTACCCGTGGATGTTTGCTCTTTACATGGGAGCTTGATGATAGAGGTTGTCCAGTGCAGCGGGCTGTCAGGAATCCAGCCAGATTTTAACACTATTGGGCGCATTGCCAGGTCAGGTTGCGGGGCAGAAAAAACGCCTCTTGAGGGAGGCGTTGGCTGGGTTAAGTCGAGGGCTTAGGCGAGGGCTTGCTGGCGCTGTGGTGCCTCGCCAAACCAGGCGAGCTGGTCGGCCAACGTGACCACCGAGCCCACCATGATCAGCGCCGGGCTCTCGACCCCCACCGCCAGCGCGGGTAGCTCATCGAGAGTGCCGCGAATGACCCGCTGGCAGGGCTGGGTGCCGCGCTCGATTAGCGCCACCGGGGTGTTGCTCGCCTTGCCGTGAGCCAGCAACTGCTCGCGGATGGTGGCGCAGGAGGAGAGCCCCATGTAGAACACCAGAGTCTGCCGATCTTTGGCCAGCAGCGGCCAGTCGAGATCCCGGGCGCCCCCCTTGCCGTGCGCGGTAACGAAACGCACGCTCTGGGCGTGATCGCGGTGGGTCAGCGGAATGCCGGCGTAGGCGGCGCAGCCGCTGGCCGCGGTGATCCCCGGCACCACCTGAAAGCCGATGCCGCTGCCAACCAGCGTCTCCAGCTCCTCGCCGCCACGGCCGAAGATAAAGGGGTCGCCCCCCTTCAGCCGTACCACCCGCTGTCCCTTCTTCGCCTCCTCCAGCAAGAGCTGGTTGATCCCCTCCTGCGGCACGCAGTGGTTGCCCGCCTGCTTGCCGACGAAGATGCGTTTGGCATCCCGGCGCACCAGCGCCATCACCTCGTCGGAGACCAGCCGGTCATAGACCACCACGTCAGCCTGCTGCATCTGGCGCAGGGCGTGCAGGGTGAGCAGACCCGGATCGCCGGGGCCCGCTCCCACCAGCACCACTTCGCCAGCGCTCTGGCTCTCATCGGCAAACAGGTTGTCGGCCAGCTGGTGGGCAGAGGCGTGATCGCCCCGCGCCAGCGCCTGACCGAGCCGGTCGGCCCCGAGCAGCCGCTCCCAGAAGCGACGCCGCTCCCCCATGCTGGCGAAGCGGGCCTTGACCCGCTCCCGCAGGCTACCGGCGAAGATCGCCACGGCACCCAGATGTTGCGGCAACAGGGCCTCCAGTTTCTCCCGCAGCAAGCGGGCCAGCACCGGCGCTTTGCCGCCGGAGGAGATTGCCACCATCAGCGGCGAGCGATCGATGATCGACGGCATGATGAAGCTGGAGCGTTTCGGGTCATCCACCACGTTGGCAAAGATCCGCGCCTGATTGGCGCTCTGGTAGACCAGCGCATTCACCTCGCGCCGATCGGTGGCGGCCACCACCAGCCACTTGCCTGCCAGTTGTTCCGATGCAAATTCACCGGCCAGCCACTCGATGCTCCCGTTGGCAGCCAGCTCCGCCAGCTCGGGGTCGAGCTCGGGCGCCACCACGGTGAGG
>NZ_JRGK01000193.1 GCF_000764645.1 Aeromonas finlandensis | reverse complement strand
AGGGGTTGGTCTCTTTCTCGTAGCCGTTCATCGAGAAGTTCTTGCCACGAGCAGTCTCCCCCACCACCAGGAACATCAGGGTCGGCTTATCCTCTTTCGCCACCCGCTTGGCATCATCTCCCAGGGTGGTAAAGGGAACCGGCTCTGCCAGGTACCGTTTGTAGAGATACTTGGTAGTGCTGTAGACAAAGTTGGCAGGCACGATTTCACGGTTGAGATTCTGGTTATTGCGCCCGACGGAGACGTAATCCTGATAGTAGAAGGCGGCGATGATCCCGACGATTGCCAGTGAGCCCAGCATGGAGAGTCCACGCTGGAAGAGGCCTGCATACCACTTTTTCGGATACTCAATCTTGACAAAAAAGAGCAACACCGCGGGCAACACCCCGGCCAGCGATACCCAGGCGACGATGGGCATGCTGATATAGGAGTAGGCTTCGCTCTGGTTGGTCTCGAAGATGTTCTGGATCATGTCCTGATCAAACAGGACGCGGTACTTCATCATGGTGTAGCTGACAATAGCGCCAACCACGAAGAGAAACGCGAAGAACGGCTTGATCAGATAGCGCACTGAAAATGGCATAAAGACGAAGTTAAGTGCTGCCACCAGCAGGACAGGGATCGATATCGCAAACCCCATCTTGAAGTGCTCCAGATTGGAGAGGATCTCATAAAAATGGAGCAACACGGGCCAATTGAGCAGAAAAGCAAACACCAACGCCAACAATAAAATAAATGGCACAACTCTTATTTTAACAACTGAAGGCATGACTTCTCCCTGAGAGGCATTTCAAACATTGATTGGGTATTCCATTACTGCGTGGGAATAGTACCAGAGCTGGATGAGGACAAAACCTACCTTTTGTAAGGGCGTGTTGCATTGTGAGCTTTGTCAATAATATGAAGTATGAGTGAACGATAACTCTTGAATCTTAAGGAAAAATTAAGAGGAAATTTTGCCGGGCCGGTTGTCATCTGGCTAAAAAGCGTTTTCTTGTCAGCGTTGTAGCGAGCTTAAGCCTCTCTTAAGAAATCCCCGACATGCTCTATTCGACGGATCGTCGTCGAACCACAGGATGGGTGGGCTATGCATCACAGTGTCAACGCCTCAGTCAGCAAAGTGCCAGAGATCACCCTGGCATTCTGGATTATCAAAATATTGGCAACAACGCTGGGTGAAACCGGCGGCGATGCCGTCTCCATGTCGATGGACCTTGGCTATCTGCTAAGTACCGCTATTTTTGCAGTCATCTTCTTTATTGCTGTCAGTGCACAGATTTCCGCGCGCAGTTACCACCCCGCACTCTATTGGACCACGATCATCGCCACCACCACGGTCGGCACGACACTGGCCGACTTTGCAGATCGCTCACTCGGACTGGGCTATGCAGGGGGCTCAACGCTGCTTTTTATGCTGCTGATGGGCTCTTTCTTCGTCTGGTACAAATTTCAAGGCGGAGTATCCACCGGCAATATCAGTTCGCCACAAACCGAGATGTTCTACTGGATCACCATCATGTTCTCCCAAACGTTGGGAACAGCATTAGGTGACTGGGTCGCCGATGATGGTGGATTTGGCTACACCGGCAGCATGATCCTGTTTGGCGCCATCTTGCTGGC
>NZ_JRGK01000192.1 GCF_000764645.1 Aeromonas finlandensis | reverse complement strand
CCCTAATACAAGCGGCGTTGCCGATAATGGAAAGGAAATATAGAGTAGCAAGCTGACAATAACTTTATACACCCTCACGACGAGCTACCTCTATTAGTTCCACCAATGAACTCACACCAAGTTTTTCATATATCCTAGTTTTATAGGTACTGATAGTTTTCGGACTCAACGCCAGTTCATCTGCAATACGGCTATTATTATCACCTCTTACCAGACGTAAAAAAACGGTAAATTCTCGCACAGATAAACAGGATAGCAATGAGTACTCATCACCTTTGCTGTAATGCTGAGTACTTAATGTGAGGACTTTGTCAGAAAAATAACTATAGCCAGAGTTGACCAGCTTGATAACAATGGGAAGTTGTTCCAATGATTCTGATTTATGCAGATATCCATGCGCGCCAGCAGCTCGGACCCTAGCGGCCAGATGCTCATTATTAGTGGCAGATAATATGATTACTCTAACCGGCAGGTTATAGCGCCCCAACCGCTCCAGTAGAGTCAAACCATCCACAACTGGCAGGTCGAGATCAAGGAGCACAATATCTGGAATCAAGTCACGGATTAATCTCAAGGCGTCATCACCGCAACCACTCTCAGCTACCACATTAATACCTGATTTTACCAAGGTCATTTTGAGTGCCATTCTAATAGCGGGGTGATCATCAACAACTACGCATCGCAATTCTTTATTCATACCTACCTCAAGCAATCTTAACTAATTTATTGCAGTTCGCATTATAATTTATGCTCAACATTAATATATCATATATTAAGTTGAACAATAGTAACATATAATCATCGCAACAATATGTTACTGATTTGAAAGTTAGAGCTGATATGGGCTACAAAAAACAATCAATACCAACTATCATCGGGCAGGGTGGTTTATGGAATCATTATGTGCCCCCCCCAAAAAAAACGAATTACAGCTCACTCTAATGCTAACCTTGCTTGCATTTTTATCGTCACGACAATCAGATTTATACAACCAAAACGCTACTAGCGGAGGCCACAAAAAGGTCTAGCATTTGAACAACTCTTTATTCCACTCCTCTCATTATAAGTATCGACGACATCGTCGTAATATCGCCTATCTGCCGACGATTGCATTCTGGCTGGTCATGAAGAAGCAACAGGTGAACATCATAAAATACAATCCTAGATTTGCCATGCTGCAGATGCCAGGAGAGCGCTGTGTCTATTTGTGGATAGCCCTGATCGACAACTGTCTGGCGTTATGAAAGTGGCAATGGTGTTTTACAATACAGGGGCGACCTACAGTAAACCCGCCCTAAGGATGGCACATAATGCAATTACGAGGAGCAACAGACTTGGCACCAACTATCCCAGCAACAATCGAAGTATGAGACTGCCGAGTATGAGGCACCATTAAATAGCGCTGTACAGTCACGAGACTATCTCTAGTTATATCGATAGCCCCCCGATAACCACCGTTGCTAATCAGCACACGGGACAGTGCGCTAACGGCTCAGCTGAGGGCAGAGCAGTCCCCTGCAGGCTCGCCGACATGGAGCCATTCTGACGCGGAAAAAGGGGGGGAATCATTCCCCCCAAACAAGAGCAGATTAAAGGCTTGCCATGCCTGCTGTTATTCATTGCAGCAAGCAAGCAAAAGATAACCCGAGAGCGATGTGGAGATATGCAGGCCATCCCCCCGGCACAGGGTAGTCCATTTCCTACAAATGAATGTAACCAAGGCTGGCCCATCGCCACTGAGGAGAGAGGTTGCCTAGGTAAAGCAGGAAGAAGTAGCCATTGGCCCAGACAAGCTCAAGGGGAAAAAAGAACCCGGCCGGAGCCGGGTTAAAGATTTGGGCTTGGGCACTAAGAGATATTCCCTCACCTCCCATCATGGCATGATGCCAATCAGCCCTTTTGGATGGTGTCGGCATAGCCCCCTAAGTCGTGTAGGAAACTGCTACATCAATGAGGTGGTACCATCAACGCCCTTGTTCAGGGCTGGGCTGTACGCAGTTGCGTACAGCCTGCGATATAATCATCCTGCTTGCTGGACATTATCTCGATAGTTTCATCGATCACCACCACCTGATTAGCAAAGCTGTCGACGGCATGCAAGGTATCAAGCTTGTAACCAAACATATTCCCCTGCATAGGGATTCTGAACTCCTGTTTTACCGCGCTTTGATTGCCTTGAGGGGAGATAACATTCTTTAGTCAACGGGTTGATCACCACAAATCCCTGATTGAATCAGTTACTACCTGATGAATTACTACAACTGGCGGCGTCCGCATCAACACAATAGCGGGATACCACCAGCAAAAGCCGAGGATCGGCCTAATCTATCCAGATTTAGTTGCCCACTACGTTGTGATAAAAGGACATCAC
>NZ_JRGK01000191.1 GCF_000764645.1 Aeromonas finlandensis | reverse complement strand
CGATGAAACCGGGAGCAACCGCGTTCACTGTGATACCACGGGACGCCACTTCCCGCGCCAACGATTTGGTAAAACCAACAAGACCCGCCTTGGCGGCAGCATAGTTGACCTGACCGGCATTGCCCATGGTTCCCACCACGGAGCCAATGCTGATGATGCGACCGTGACGTTTCTTCATCATGGCACGCAACACCGGTTTGCTCAGACGGTAGAGAGAGGTCAGATTGGTATCGATGATCTCGTTCCACTCGTCGTCTTTCATCCGCATCAACAGGTTGTCACGGGTGATCCCTGCGTTGTTGATCAGGATGTCGATGTCGCCAAAGCGCGCCTTGATGGCGGCGAAGACGGCTTCGATGGATTCCTGGCTGGTCACGTTGAGTGCCATACCGCAACCATTGTCGCCCAGATAGGCGCTGATCGCCTCGGCACCGCTCTCGCTGGTCGCCGTACCAACCACTTTCGCGCCACGGGCAGCAAAAGTTTCGGCAATCGCACGGCCGATGCCACGACTGGCTCCGGTCACCAACACAACCTTATCGGTAAAGCTCATCACTTGCTCCTGTTTACTTGATCTGGGCCAGCGCCTGCTCGAAAGAGGCGGCATCGTTGGCGTGAATGCCTTCCACGCGCTTGTCGATGCGCTTGGCGAGCCCGGTCAGCACTTTGCCCGGTCCCATCTCGATCTCGAGGGTAACGCCCTCATTGGCCATCCGCTCGACAGTCTCGGTCCAACGAACCGGGCTGAACAGCTGACGCACCAGCGCTTGCTTGATGGCGGCCGGATCCTGTTCACAGGATACGTCGACATTATTGATGACCGCGATGGTTGGAACCTTGATCTCGATCCCGTCCAGCGCAGCTGCCAGTTTTTCTGCGGCAGGTTTCATCAGCGCGCAGTGAGATGGTACGGAGACCGGCAGCGGCAGTGCACGCTTGGCGCCCGACTCTTTCATCAATACGTTGGCGCGTTCAACGGCCTCTTTGTGACCGGCGATAACCACCTGGCCCGGGGAGTTGAAGTTGACCGGAGAGACCACCTGCCCTTCTGCTGCTTTTTCGCAGTTGGCCGCGATGGATTCGTTGTCCAGACCGATGATGGCAGCCATGGCGCCGGTGCCTTCCGGTACCGCTTCCTGCATGGCCAGACCACGCAGTTCAACCAGTTTGACAGCATCGGCAAAATCGAGGGCGCCGCTGCAAACCAGCGCGGAGTACTCACCCAGGCTG
>NZ_JRGK01000190.1 GCF_000764645.1 Aeromonas finlandensis | reverse complement strand
ACCCAATACAGCCACGGCGCTGGCTGCGGCTGCAAAATTTCTCCCAAGGTACTCGACACCATTCTCAAGAGCCAGATCCCGGGCTTCAACGACCCGACCCTGATTGTTGGCAACAGCAGCAAGGATGACGCGGCCGTGGTCGATATCGGCAACGGTCAGGGCATTGTTTCCACCACCGACTTCTTCATGCCCATCGTCGATGACCCCTTCACCTTTGGCCGCATTGCCGCCACCAACGCCATCAGCGACATCTACGCCATGGGCGGCAAACCCATCGTAGCCATCGCCATTCTCGGTTGGCCCATCAATACCCTGCCCGCCGAAGTGGCCCAGCAGGTGATCGACGGTGGCCGTCAGGTGTGCCATGAAGCGGGCATTTCGCTGGCCGGTGGCCACAGCATTGATGCCCCCGAGCCCATCTTCGGCCTCGCGGTAACCGGTATCGTACCTCTGGATGCCATCAAGCAGAACGACACCGCCAAGGTGGGTGACACCCTCTATCTGACCAAGCCTATCGGCATCGGTATCCTCACTACCGCCCAGAAGAAGAGAAAGCTCAAGCCGGAACACGAGCAGCTGGCCCCCAACGCCATGTGCACCCTCAACAAGATCGGCCAGCGTTTTGCCGAGCTGCCGGGTGTTCACGCCATGACCGACGTCACCGGTTTTGGTCTGGCCGGTCACCTGCTGGAGATGTGTGAAGGCTCCAAGGTCAGCGCCCGCCTCGACTTCAAGGCGCTGCCGCTGCTGGACGAGGTGGATTACTACCTCTCAGAGGGCTGCGTACCGGGCGGTACCCTGCGTAACCACGACTCCTACGGCCATAAGCTGGATACCATGGACGATCGCACCCGCAACATCATGTGCGATCCGCAAACCAGCGGCGGCCTGCTGGTTGCCGTGGGCAAGGAGAGCGAAGCCGAGCTGCTCGCCATCGCGCGGGAAGCGGGCCTGACGCTCTCGCCCATCGGCCAGATCAAGCCCCTTGAGGGCACCCGCTTTATCGAGATTGTTCAATGAGTGAGATAGCCCAATGAGTGAATTGCCGCTGGCCACCGACTACGCCCAGATTTTTTTAGGCGATGTGCCCTTGATTGATGTGCGCGCCCCCATCGAGTTCAA
>NZ_JRGK01000019.1 GCF_000764645.1 Aeromonas finlandensis | reverse complement strand
GTCAGCGCCCCGGTGGCCATAGAGCAGGCGACACCCACTTCCCCCTGACAGCCCACTTCGGCCCCGGAGAGGGAGGCGTTCTTCTTATATAAGATGCCGATGGCGGCGGCGGTGAGGAAGTAGCGCACCAGGGTCTCGTCATCCACCTTGTGAACGAAGCGATCGTAGTAGTGCAGCACGGCCGGAATAATGCCAGCAGCGCCATTGGTAGGGGCGGTGACCACCCGGCCACCGGCGGCGTTCTCTTCGTTGACGGCCAGCGCAAAGAGATCGACCCACTCCATCACCATCAGGGGATCCTTGTTGAAGTTGGTCTCGCAGCTGAGCTGGCGAAACAGTCCCGGGGCGCGGCGCCGCACCTTGAGCCCGCCCGGCAGCACCCCTTCGCTCTTGCAGCCCCGCTCGACGCAGCCCTGCATCGCCTGCCAGATCTTGCGAAGGCCGCTTTTTATCTGCTCGTCGCTGCGAAATACCCGCTCGTTGGCCAGGATCAGCCCCGAGATGGAGAGGCCGCTCTCCTGACAGTGGGCCAGCAGCTGGGCGCCGCTGTCGAACGGGTAGGGGACCGGGTGTTCGGCATCGGACTTGGCGGCTTCCTCCTTGGCGGTGGCGAAGTGGCTCTCTTCAATGATGAAGCCGCCCCCGATGGAGTAGTAGGTCTGGCTAAACAGCAGGGCGTTGTCGGCGCTAAAGGCGCGCAGGGTCATGCCGTTGGTGTGGGCTGGCAGGGTCTTGCGGCGGTTGAAGATGATGGCGCCGCTGCGGGGGAAGTGGCTCGGCTGTTCGCCAGCCAGCAGCAGGCTCTGCTCCTTCTCTACCTGGGCCAGCAGATCCGGAATGGCATCGATGTCGACTGATTCTGGTTCAAAACCGGCCAGTCCCAGAATGATTGCCTTGCCGGTGCCGTGCCCTTTGCCAGTCTGACCCAGCGATCCGTAGCACTCTACTTCGACGCGCGTGGCGTGCGGCAGATGGCCTTGCAGTTTGAGCTGCTGGGCAAAGGCATAGGAGGCGCGCATGGGGCCGACGGTATGGGAGGAGGAGGGGCCAATTCCGATGGAAAACAGGTCAAACACGCTGATCATGACATCAATCCGGTGATGGTTTATGTCTGTTTATTCTAGGTTTTTTGGCGTGGATGAAAAGCGTGGATGTGCTGTGCTGTGACATGGACACAGATAAAGTGGCAGGGGGTTGCCTGGGAAGGTTGAAGGGGAGGCTCCCCTTCAACCGGCCGGATCAGTCGAGAAATTCGCACAGATAGGCGGTGGGGGTTTTCACTTCCAGCTTGAAAGAGGAGTGACCGGCCACCAGGAAGGATTCACCCTGGCTGTAGGTATGCCACTCATCTTCATCCGCCAGCTGGATGGTGAGGGCGCCCTTGATCACCGTCATCCGCTCGGGGGCTGCGGTGTTGAACAGATAGTCACCGGCGTTCATCACCCCGACGGTCGATTTCTCGCCTTTTTGTTCGAAACCGATGGATTTTACATTTCCGTCGAAATACTCGTTAACTTTCAGCATCTTTACATCCCTGTGTGTACGTTTGTTCAGCCAAACTAGCACAATCTTTTGCCAGTTGTCATGGGGAGATGAGGTAAAAACCGCCGAGGCCGCTTTGAATCTTTACTTTTTAGCAAACTTATTAATAGTCAAGGTTAACGATTTGCCGATTTAAAACAGCAATTAAATGTGAGATAACACGCGCAAACAGGGGAATGGGCTGATGCTCATTCCCCTGTTTGGTTAATTGCACTGGGAAAGTGTAAATTTTGCTACGTAAAGGAACATATTGTGTTAACTAAAGGACTCATTAAAAACATCGGCTTCCAGGTTGTGGTGGCCATGGTACTGGGCGCAGTGGTCGGGGCGTTCATGGGTGAACAAGCCACCGTGTTTGCACCGCTTGGTACCCTGTTTATCCAGCTGATCAAGATGCTGGTGATCCCGCTGGTGGCGGTTGCCATCCTCTCCGGCGCCGCCAATCTGGGTGCCAGCCCGGCCGCGGGCAAGATCGGCGCAGCGACGCTGGCTTTCTTCCTGATTACCTCTGCGTTGGCCGTGCTGCTGGCGTTGGTGATGGGTCAGATCTTCAAACCGGGTGTCGGGGTCGATTTCGGCTCTGTTGCCTCCATGTTTGGTGGTGACTACGCCGATAAAGGGGCGCTGCCGGATGCGGTTGCCACCCTGCTTGGCATGATCCCCACCAACGTGTTCCAGTCCCTCAACGAGGCGAACATCCTGCAGATCCTGGTGTTCTGCATGTTCCTCGGCATTGCGCTGGCCAAACAGCCGCGCGAGCGCGCCAAGCCGCTGGTCGATGGGCTCAATACCCTGGTGGATGCCTTCGTCTGGATGATCAACAAGGTGATGATCATCGCACCACTCGGGGTGTTCGGTCTGATGGCTGAGGCCATCGGTACCTACGGCTTCGACGTGCTGACCCTGGTACTCAAGCTGTTCGTGGTTTATGTGGCAGCCATCCTCATCTTCGGCTTTGTGGTCTACCCGCTGCTGGTGATGATCTTCTCCAACACGCCGGTAATGAAGTACCTCTCTGCCATGAAGAAGCCGCAGATCGTGGCCTTCTCCACTGCCTCTTCCATGGCGACCCTGCCGGTCAACATGGAGACCTGCGAGCATGATCTGAAAGTGACCAACGCGACAGCCTCATTTGTGCTGCCGCTGGGGGCCACCATCAACATGAGCGGCAACGCCATCTATTACGGTCTGGTCGCCATCTTCTTTGCTCAGGTTTACAACATCGATCTGAGTGTCGGTGCCTGGACAGCCATCATCCTGACTTCCACCCTGGGGGCGATCGGTCAGGCTGGTGTGCCGGGCCCCAGCTTCCTGGTGGTGGCCGTGCTGCTGGCGGCGGGTATCCCCATCGAAGGGCTGCCGCTGCTGTTCGCGCTGGATCGTCTGTTCGACATGATCCGCACCTCCCTCAATATCACCGGCGATGCGGCTTGTGCTGTCATTGTTGACCGCTTCAGCCCGGAATATGACCCACAGCGTTGGAACAAGGGATAACAGCTTTGAGTTGAACTAAAACAGCGCTGAGCTAAAACAGCCTTGAGCTGAAACTGCGTAACGCGAGCCCCTGCCATGACGGTGGGGGCTTTTTTATATCTGCTGTACAGGCATCACAGGGGGAAGGGGGGCATAAGAGGCTGCTGACGGCTGTTGCTGCGGTGAATGGATAGCACAAGGGGGAAAACAATCGTCGTGGGCGTGGGTAGTGTGGCGACGGACAACCTGTTGTGGCTGCCGGGGTAGGGCGGTTGCCAAATGGCGGGTAACAAAAAGGGGAGCTTGGCTCCCCTCGGATATGATCTGCTGCTGGTTCAACTCCATCAGGCCAAACAGAGTGTGGTTAAACCATCCTGGCTACACCCTTAATGGCGAAAGAAACAGCGTCAACGTGATGAAATCATATCTATATCGACCATCTCGGCATTGTCATTGAAAAGCACCAGTCGGTGGCGATTAAACAGACATGCCAAAGCGGGTCGGTCCGGATTGATGCCTCTCTATCCGGCTCAGAACTGTGACAGTGAGGGCAGAGAGACAGCAACCAGGGTGAAAAACACCGTGAAAACGGCAGTAACGACAAACTCTTTCATTTTTCTCTCCCTAAGTTGTTGGTTGATGTTGTCAAGATACCATAATAAGGGGTTTAAACAAGTGGTAAGTTTATAAAATGGCGACATTCTGCGTTCAGTTAAGTGAAGTGGCTGTTTTTGTCATATTGCGCTTGTTTTATCGCCTACTTCGAAGGGGTGAGCAGCACAGATCCAAAAATTGATTTTATTTTGTTTAAATTCAATGGTTTATTTTTTTGTGCCTTTATCTTTTGATGGGTTTTATATGGGGCTTAAGTCTGGTTTTACAAGTTATCCCCCTCGCAATCGCGCCATTATGGCCATCAAAAGTGTATCAGATCATGATTTGACGATACCTGACGCAGATAGCTCGTCTCCAAAAAGTCGGTGGAGGCAATCTGGTTGCCAACCCTTGTCGCACCATGACTTTATCAGGCCGCAGCGGTCGAGTTTTTACAGCAAAACACCGGTTTACCAGGCGTTGAGCCATACATTTGAGGAGTACAGTCCAGCTGCTGGCTGTTTTATCACCGCCAATTGCCCCGGCCGGTCGAGGAATAGACAAGGCAGTAGCAAGAGAGGCGAGCGCCAAGCCAGAGGCGTGCTGGCTGGTATCTGATCTGCGCTCTGCGAGACCGGTGTCTGACTTAAGCAATCTGATCGCAATGCGACAGCAGGGCAGGAGCATGGCTGGAGAAGATATCTGGATGCCATTCTGCAGAATCGTTATACGTCGTGATAGGTGTTGGCTCGATATCGAGCAAGCTTGCCGCAGGGTCATAAGCGCGCAGGCCACCGCAAGCAGGATCAACAGTGATGAAGCGTGCATGGCAATACCGGAGTGCTTTTAGGTTGGTGCGAGGTGAAGTGGTAGCGATCAGCCAGACGGCCCAAGAGTCGAGGGCAAGGCAAAGATACAAGGGGAGGGGCGGCACAATGTGCGTCTGTTTACTCGAGATGTAAAAAAACCCTCCGATGGAGGGTTTTTGTCATCAACAGCCTGTGACAAGCAACGTGGCTTAGAACAGGGTGGTGGAGAGATCGTAGAGCTCCTGATTAAACGGACGCTTCATGTTCTCGATACAGTCGATGATGTCGTGGTGGACCAGCTCGTTGCGCTGGATGCCGACGCAACGGCCACCGTGGCCAGCCAGCAGTTGCTCAACGGCGTAGGCACCCATACGGCTGGACATGATGCGGTCACGAGCGGTCGGCGCACCGCCACGCTGGATGTGACCCAGAATGGTGGCGCGGGTTTCGCGACCGGTCAGGGCTTCGATATCTTTTGCCAGTGCGTTCACGTCGGTGACATGCTCGCAGATGGTGATGATGGCGTGTTTTTTGCCTTTTGCTTCACCGGCTTTGATCTGCTCGAGCAGTTTTTCGCGATCAAATGCGACTTCCGGCACGATCACATACTCGGCACCGCCAGCAACGGCTGCTGACATGGCCAGATCGCCGCAGTGGCGGCCCATGATCTCGACCACGGAGATACGGTGGTGGGAGCTGCAGGTGTCGCGCAGACGGTCGATGGCATCTACCACCACGTTCAGCGCGGTATCAAAACCGATGGTGAAGTCGGTACCGGCGATGTCGTTGTCGATGGTGCCCGGCAGGCCGATGCAGGGGAAACCCTCTTCGGTCAGCTTCTTGGCACCCATGTAGGAGCCGTCACCACCGATGACGACCAGCGCGTCGATGCCGTGTTTTTGCAGGTTTTTGATCGCTTCGGCACGCACGGCCGGATCTTTGAAGGCAGGGAAACGGGCAGAACCCAGGAAAGTACCGCCACGGTTCACGACGTCGGAGACGCTGTGACGCTCCAGCTTGACGATGCGATCCTGGTGCAGACCGAGGTAGCCATCATAAATACCGTAAACTTCCAGGCCATGATGTAAACCGGCGCGAACCACGGCGCGAATGGCTGCGTTCATACCGGGTGCGTCGCCACCACTGGTCAAAACACCAATACGTTTGATTTGTTTGGTCATGAGTGCCTCTGGATCTGAGTTGTCAAATACGAATGTTAAATAGACAAGCCACTTTTAATATATCGGCTTTCGTATGGGATGCGGGGGCCGCCATAGGAAAAGCGATATAAGAGAGGGGACGCGCCCCTCTCTTGCCAACCATCAGAGATTACTTGGCTGCACCAGCGATGATCTGGGAGAAGTCGTCCACTTTCAGGGACGCACCACCGACCAGGCCACCGTCGATGTCCGGCTGACCGAACAGGTCGGCTGCAGTGGCGCCAGTGACGGAACCGCCGTACAGGATCTGTACTTTGGCTGCAACGGCGCCGTCAAAACCGGCCAGGTACTGACGGATGTGCGCGTGAACGGATTGAGCGATCTCCGGAGTGGCAGTCTTGCCAGTACCGATGGCCCATACCGGCTCGTAAGCAACAACGGCGTTGTTGAAGGAGGCGATGCCGCAACGGTCGATAACGGCTTTCAGCTGAGTCTCAACCACGTTCTTGGTCACGCCGGCTTCGAACTGCTCCAGAGTTTCACCGATGCACAGAACCGGCACCAGGCCGCCTTTCTGGATCGCTTCGTACTTGGCTGCAACCACGTCGTCACTCTCTGCGTGCAGAGTACGACGCTCGCTGTGGCCGACCAGGGAGTAGGTGCAACCGAAGGCTTTCAGCATGGAGGGGGCGTTTTCGCCGGTGAAGGCACCAGACTCGTGAACGTCAGCGTTCTGGGCACCGTAGGCAATCTTGCTGCCAGCGGTCAGTTGCTCAACCAGACCCAAAAAGATAACCGGCGGGCAGACGGCGACTTGTACAGAAGGATGAGCGGCAGCAGCCGGGGTCAGTCCTTTGATCAGAGCTTCAACAGAAGCTTTGGTGCCGTTCAGTTTCCAGTTACCCATTACCAGGTGCTGTCTCATCTTGTATATCTCCTAGGCATTTGATTGCGCGACATTATATGAATTGAACCGAGCCCAAGATAGCTGACCCGGCGGCAAATGACGTAATTTTTTTTCGCTTTCCTGATCCAAATCAGGAATGAAACGCTTGATCGCTCATTCGTTAACCTGCCCCCGCAAGCGAGCCCACCATACCCCAATCCATTCGTGGATGGCAGCTTCGGAATACATCAAATAACGCCCTTTGGGTAAATAACTGTAGAGCGGCTGGGGCACCTGGCTCTGCTTGGCAGTGTAGTCGGTGGGGGCTGGCACGGCGTTGAGTCCCTGACCCTGATAAAGCGCCATGGCCCGGGGTAAATGGGTGGCAGAACTGACCAGTGCTACCTCTTTTCCCTTGAGGTGGCGACTGATGCTGACCGCTTCGTCATGAGTGTCTTTGTTGTTTTCAAACAACGTCATCCGCGCGCGGGGAATACCGAGGCTCTCGGCCATCCGGGCGTTGACCTCGGCGTTGGAGAGGGTATCCCCCGACACATAACCTGAAAAGATCAGCTCGGCCTCGGGATAAGCCTGAGCGAGACGCACCCCTTCGAGGGTGCGGGCGAGGGCAATATTGTTCTGCCAACTGCGCATCGGCACCGCCGGATCGCTGACATGGCCGTTGCCGAGCACCACGATCGCCTCGATCTTGGGATGCTGACTCACCTCGAACGGCGGGTAGGTCTGCTCCAGCCCGCGGGCCAGCTCGTAGCTCACCGGCCGCATCCCCATCAGCGCCACAATCAGCAGCGAGAGGGTGGCCAGCAGTTTGCCGGTTTTCTGAAAACGGGTGAACCAGAGCAGCAACAGAGCAACAAGCAGCAGGGAGAGGGAGAAGGGGAGCGGCATCAGCAGCTGACCCAGCCACTTTTTGAGCATAAACACGGCAGACACTTCCTTGAGTTTTCAGCAAATACGGGATGTGACAGAATACCCCTCTTTTTTTGGATGGCCAAAGTTGAGTTTCTCTTGAAGCAAGATCAGAGTTTTGACGGTCGCGCCGACAAGTTCGCCCGCAACATTTACGACTCCACCAAGGGGCGCATTCGCACCACCATCGTCTGGAGCGACATCGAAGCCTGCCTGGCTCGCCTTGGCAACCGGCCGCTGCGCATCCTCGATGCGGGGGGCGGATTTGGCTACTTTGCCCAGAAGCTGGCGGCCATGGGTCATCAGGTCGAGTTGTGTGATCTCTCCGCCGAGATGCTGGATCTGGCCCGCAGCCAGATCGCCGAAAAGGGGCTGGAAGACAAAATTCGTCTCATCCATTGCCCCATTCAGGATCTGAAGCAACACGTGACCGGCACCTTTGATCTGGTGCTCTGCCACGCAGTGCTGGAGTGGCTCGCCGAGCCGCGCCAGACCTTGCTGGGTCTGTTCCCTTTCGTCAATGCCGGGGGCATACTGTCGCTGCTTTTCTACAACCGCCATGGCCTGTTGTTCCAGAGTCTGGTGGTGGGCAATTTCGACTATGTGCGACTGGGTCTGCGCAAGAAGCGCCAGACTGCCCTGACCCCCACCAATCCGCAGTTGCCGGAGCAGGTTTATGACTGGATTGGGCGAGGCGGGCTCAAGATCATCGGCAAGACCGGGGTGCGGGTGATCCACGACTATATGCGTCACAAGCAGGATCAGCTCGAGAAGTTCGACGATCTGCTGGCCATGGAGCAGCAATATTGCCGTCAGGAGCCTTTTGTCGCCCTCGGTCGCTATATCCATGTGATGGCGCAGAAACCAGCTAGCTGATGGCGGTGCAACCCGCCCGCTGATGCCCGGGATAACGTGATTTTTTTGATGCTACCGGATGTAGCCGTGCGCGAGGTATCGCGCTCAATTACAACAACGAGATGACAACGTCATGATGAGTACATCCCGTACCCTGTCCGAGCGTTCTTTGCCGGAGATAGTAGGATGGGTCAGGCAGGAGGGGTTGGCGCTGAGCCTGCCTACCGACCGGCTGGCCTTTCTGATTGCAATCAAGACACTGTCCGAAGATGAGTCGGACTTGTCGGAAGCTGCGCTGCACGATGCCTTTGGCTACGTCAGCAACGCTTTTGGCCAGATGGACGAGACCCTCACCGGTCGCGCCAACAACGCCATCAACGACCTTATTCGCCAGCAGTTGCTGTCGCGCTTCAACACCGACATGGTGGCCGGGGAGAGCCTTTATCGCCTGTCGCGTCTTGGGGTCGGCATCGTCGACTTCTTTCTCGATCAGCGTCAGGTCGACTCCATCAAGCTCTCCATTCTGCTCGAGCACTTGGCGGCCGAGCTCGACACCGCCCGCAAGGCGGCGCTCGAGACCAACACTCGCGAGCAGTGGGATGCGGAGGTGCTGCCACGGCTCACCTTCTCGCTGGAAGAGACCCTGGGGCGCATCGATCTCACTCAGCGCGCCATGGATGAGCAGCAGAATCAGGTCAAGAGCGAGATCGCGGCCCTGCTGACCCAGAACTGGGTCGATGCCATCCACAGCTGTGAAAAGCTGCTGCATGAGACCGGCCAAACCCTGCGCGAGCTGCAAGATACCCTGGACGCCGCCGGTCACCGCCTGCAGGCGGGGCTGCTCAACATTCAGGAAGCGGCGCAAGGGCGTGACGATCTGTTCCACGTCGAGGAGTTGACGCACGCCTTGCAAGGGCGGCTCGACGTCATCACCAGCTGGGGTCAGCAGTGCATCGAGCTCTGGTCCCGCTATGACCGCCACGTCCACAAATTTATCCGCAACGCCATCGACATGGATAAGAACCGTGCCTTCAGCCAGCGGCTGCGCGACTCCATCCGCAATTTCGAGCAGCACAACTGGCTGCTGCGCATTGCCGAGGAGCCCCGTCTGCTGGAACTGCGCGACGAAACCATCGCTATTCATGACGAGGAGGTGACCGGCGAGGTGCCCCTCGAGATGGAGTACATGGAGATGGTGGACATCAACCAGGAGCTGGCGGAGCGCATCGAGCGCTATCTGGCCCGCTACCCCGAGCAGGGCCAGCAGCTGGATTTGGCCGATGTGCTGCGGGAATACCTGCTGGATTACCCGGCTCACGCCCATTTCGATGTGGCGCGTCTTCTGATCGACCAGGCCGTGCGCCTGGGCCATGCCAGCGGCGAGCGCGAGCTGCACCGCCAACCCGCATGGAAACCCATTAACCAAGCTGGATCCAAGGTTCAGGCCTATGTCATTGATCAATACTGAGTTTCCCTTGCCGCTGCGGCTCGCAGAGGCGATTGCCAACCCCTTGTTTCCGCGCATCGATACCGCTTTGCGCTCCGGCCGTCACATCAGTGCTGACGATTTCGAACAGCACTCGGCGCTGGTGGAGTACCACAACGAGCTGGAGATCTTCTACGGCCGTTATCAGGTGGAGCTGATCAAGGCGCCGGAAGGCTTCTTCTACCTGCGTCCTCGCCCCAGTGCCGACATCGGCACCACTGTGCTCTCCGAGCTCGATATGCTGGTGGGCAAGGTGCTCTGCTACCTCTATCTGAGTCCGGATCGCCTCGCCTCGGAAGGGGTGTTCGCCATGGGTGAGCTGCAAGAAGAGGTGCTGAGCCTGGCTGACGAGAAGCAGCTGCTACGGATGGTCAACAGCCGCTCCGGCGGTACCGATCTCGACAAGAAGAAGCTGCTCGAGAAGATCCGTACCTCCATGCGTCGCCTGCGTCGCCTTGGCATGATCACCGCCCTTGGCAACAGCGACAAATTCCGGGTCAACGAATCGGTATTCCGCTTTGCCGCCGACGTGCGCTCTGACGAAGATCCGCGCGCCGTGCAGTTGCGGATGATCCAGGAAGGGGAAGCCATCTTCCACGACGACGAGATGCCGAGCAGCGATTCGCTCTTTGACGATATCGAGGCGGACCTCGATGAAGAACAACTGGATCTGGAGGTATAAACAGTGCGAGGCAAGTTCAAATCCCTGACCATGGTCAACTGGAACGGCTTCTTCGCCCGAACCTTCGATCTCGACCAGCTGGTCACTACTCTTTCCGGCGGCAACGGTGCGGGCAAGTCCACCACCATGGCGGCCTTTATTGCGGCGCTCATTCCCGACCAGTCTTTGCTCCACTTCCGTAACACCACGGAAGCGGGCTCCAGCAGCGCCTCCCGTGACAAGGGGCTCTACGGCAAGCTGCAGCGCGGCCACTGCTACTCCCTGCTGGAAGTGATGAACAGCCGCGAACAGCGGATCTGGGTCGGCGTCCACTTGGAGCAGGTGGCCAACCGCGACAACAAGGTCAACATCACCCCGTTCGCGCTGGTGGATGTGCCGGAGCAGCTGCAACCCACCGATCTGCTGCTGGAAAAACTCGATGACGGCAAGGGCCGGGTACGCGCCTTTACCGATCTGAAAGGGGCGGCCGCCGAGCTGGGGGCGATGAAGGTCGCCAAGTTCAATACGGTGACCGACTATCACAACTTCATGTTCGAGTTCGGTATCACCCCGAAGAAGCTGCGCGACCAGAAGGATCGCGGCAAGTTCTATCGCCTGATCGAAGCCTCCCTCTACGGCGGCATCTCCTCGTCCATCAGCCGCTCCTTGCGTGAATACCTGCTGCCGGAGAACTCCGGGGTGCGCAAGGCGTTCCAGGACATGGAGGCGGCCATCTATGAAAACCGCCGCACGCTGGAAGCCATTAAAGAGACCCAGGGTCAGCGGGATCTGTTCAAGAACCTCATTACCGAGACCACCCACTATGTGGCCGCCGACTATGTGCGCAACGCCGCCGAAAAGAGCCGTCTCTCCGAGCTGGCCCTCAAGGCGCGTCAGGATCTGGCGGAGAAACGCCGCATTCTGGCCGAAGAGCGCCAGCGCGCCATCTATCTGGCCGACGAGGTGGAGCAGCTCACCAACCGCGAGAAATTGCTGACCGACGAGCTGGAATCGGCCGCCGAGCATCTGGCCAAGGTGATGGCCGCCGTCAGCTTGCAGAAGAAGATCGAGATGTACCGCGCCGATCTGGCGGATCTCTCTGACAAACTCGAACAGCAGCAGGCGGTGGTGGAAGAGATCCACGGCCAGCTGCTGGAGGTGGAAGAGCGCAAGGAGCTGGCGCAGGCCGAGGTAGACAGCCTCAAGACCCAGCTGGCCGACTATCAGCAGGCGCTGGATATCCAGCAGACCCGCGCCATCCAGTACCGTCAGGCGGTGCAGGCGCTGGAAAATGCCCGCGAGCAGTGCGAGCTGCCGGGGCTGACCGCCGAACAGGCGAGCGACACCCTGCACCAGTTCCGCGCCGCCGAGCAGAGCCTCACCAGCCGGGTGCTGGGGGCCGAGCAGCAGCTGGCGCTGGCCAAGGCGGCAGTGGCCGAGCACGAAGCGGCGCTGGCGCTGCTGCTCAGCATCGCTCCGGAAACAGTGCGCGAGGCCGCCTGGCCTACTGCCCAGGCGCTGCTCAAGCGTCACATCGAAGACAAGGCTCGCATTGCCCAGGGGCAGGGGCTGCGCGCCGCGCTGGCTCGCCTCGAGAAAGAGAGCGAAAGCCAGAAGAATCTCTTCAAGCTGCGTGACGAGCTGCAGCAGGCCTCTGGCCAGCTTATCGCCAGCAGCGATGAGCTGGAGATCTTCCTCGAAGCCCAGCGCACCCGTCAGGAGGAGCTCTCCGAGCAGCAGGCGGAGGTGAACCAGCGCCGCGCCAGCCTCGAGCATCAGGGCGCCCAGCTGGGCCGTGATATCGCGGAGTTGACCAAGCTGGCCCCGCGCTGGCTCAAATCCTTTGAAAAACTCGAGCAGCTGCGCGAGCAGAGCGGTTTGCCGCTGACTACCGCCGAAGAACTTTCGGCCGGCATGCAGAGCGTGCTCGACAAGGAGCGCGAGTTCGAGCAGGAGAGCAACCGCATCGCGGCGCAGAAACAGGCGCTGGAGCTGCAAATTCGCAACCTGCAGCTGGGGGCCGGTGAGGCGGATCCCCGTCTTGCCCGCATCGCCGAGCAGGTGGGGGGCGTGCTGCTCTCCGATGTCTATGACGACATCTCCATCGACGATGCCCCTTACTACTCGGCGCTCTACGGCCCGGCTCGCAGCGCCCTGGTGGTGCTGGACCTTGAGGGCGCCATCGAGCGGCTGAAAAAGCTGGAAGATTGCCCGGAGGATATCTACCTCATTCAGGGCAACCCCGACTCCTTTGACGAGGATCTGGTGGAAGCGGACGAACTGGGGGACGCCGTGCTGGTGCGCACCAGCAAGCGTCAGGTGCGCTTCTCCCGCTATCCCGAGCTGCCGCTGTTTGGCCGCGCCGCCCGTGAAAAACGGATCGAACAGCTCGATCTTGAACGCGAAGGGCTCATCGAGGGTTACGCCAAGGCCGCCTTCGAGCAGCAGAAGTACCACCGTCTCTACGGTCACTTCCGCGACTTTATCGGCCAGCATCTGGATATCGCCTTCCGCCCCGACCCGGAAGCCGAGGTGCAGGCCAAACAGGCCGAGTTGCGCACGCTGCAAGGGGCCATCGGCGAGTGCGACAAGCAGCTGAGTGATGCCAAAGCGGCCGCCGCCCAGCTGGCCCGCCATATCCAGCTGGTGCAGGGGATGCTGCCCTTTGCCCACCTGTTTGCCGAGACAGAGCTCGCGGCCCGCCTCGAGGCGGCTCACACCGACGTGGAAGCGCTGAAACAGGCCGAAGCCTTTATCGCCAAGCACGGTAAGGCGCTGGAGAAACTCGAGACAGTCGTGCAGGTGCTGCGTCAGGA
>NZ_JRGK01000189.1 GCF_000764645.1 Aeromonas finlandensis | reverse complement strand
CGCTGCATCGGCTGCGGCCGCTGCACCACCTCCTGCCCGACCTGCAGCTGCTACAGCGTGCACGACCTCACCTATGCGGAGAATCCCAAGCAGGGTGAACGCCGTCGCCAGTGGGCCAGCTGCATGGTGGATGGCTTCAGCGACATGGCCGGTGGCCACGGTTTTCGCGCCAAGCACGGCGAGCGCCTGCGCTATCGCGCCCTGCACAAGGTCAATGACTACAAGGCGCGTCAGGGGGAGGAGCACATGTGCGTCGGCTGTGGCCGCTGCGACGATCGCTGCCCTCACTACATCTCTTTTAGCAACATCATCAACAAGATGACCGATGTGGTCGAACAGACCATCGCAGCCGACCACGCGCAGGGGGCGAACTGATATGTGCCAGTGCCAACAAACCGCACCAGCAGAACAGCAGCAGGACGTGGTCGAAAACCGCTTGTTGCCCAAGGCCTACACCATTCTTGCGATCGAGCGTCACACCGAGCTGGAGTGGAACTTTCGGGTCTCCCGCGACTTTGATGTTCACTATGGCCAGTTTGTGGAGATCTCCCTGCCCACCGTCGGCGAAGCGCCCATCTCGGTCTCCGACTATGGCGATGGTTATGTGGATCTGTTGATCCGCAAGGTCGGCAAGGTGACCGATGCGCTGTTTGCCCTCGATGTGGGCGACAAGGTGTGGATGCGCGGCGTCCACGGCAACGGCTATCCGCTGGAGACCTACCGCAACCAGCACCTCATCGTGGTGGCGGGCGGCACCGGCGTCGCGCCGGTCAAGGGGCTGCTGCGCCGCTTCAGCAAACACCCGGAAGAGGTGAAGTCCCTTGACATGATCCTCGGCTTCAAGAACGAGCAGGCGGTGCTCTATCGCCACGAGATGCCGCTCTGGGCCGAGCAGCAGAACCTCATCGTCACCCTGGACGAGGGCAAGGAGAGCGAGCAGTTTCGCATCGGCCGGGTCACCGACTACATCGACCAGCTGGATCTCGCTGACAAAGAGGATATCCAGGTGATCGTGGTCGGCCCCCCCATCATGATCCGCTTCGTGGTGCTCGCCTTCCTCGAGCGGGGCATCCCCAAGGATCGCATCTGGGTCGACTACGAACGCCGCATGGCTTGCGCCGTGGGCAAGTGTGGTCACTGCCGGATGGGCGACACCTATATCTGCGTGGATGGACCGGTCTTTCGTTTTGACCAGGCCCAGCATCTGATCGACTGAGGGAGAACACCATGAGTCTCGATATCGACATCATCAAGGCCCGCGCCAAGAACGAATACCGCCTCTCCAAGGTGCGCGGCGAAGCGATGATCAGCGTACGCATTCCCGGCGGGATCATGCCCGCCCACCTGCTGGCAGTGGCCCAGCAGATCGCCGAACAGTACGGCAACGGCTTGATCCACCTCACCACCCGCCAGAAGCTGGCGATGCCCGGCATCAAGTATCAAGACATGGACAAGGTCAACGCCGCCCTCGAGCCCTTTATCAAGGAGATTGAGGTGGAGACCTGCGGCATTGAGGTAGCGGACACCCGCGCCGGTTACCAGACCATCGGCGGGCGCAACATCGTTGCCTGTCAGGGCAACACCATCTGCCAGAAGGGCAATATCGACTGCACCGGGCTGGCCCAGCGGATGGAGAAGCACCTCTACCCCAACCCCTATCACCTCAAGATGGTGATCGCCGGCTGCCCCAACGACTGCGCCAAGGCCAACATGGCCGACTTCGGCATCCTCGGCATCGCCAAGATCAATTTCAATGCCGAGCGCTGCATCGGCTGCGGCGCCTGCGTCAAGGCGTGCAGCCACCACGCGGTGGATTGCCTCGCCATCAAGCATGGCAAGGCGGTCAAGGAGGAGAGCAAGTGCATCGGCTGTGGCGAGTGCGTGCTGGCCTGCCCGACCCTGGCCTGGCAGCGGGATCCCAAGCAGCTCTACATGGTCAAGCTGGGGGGACGCACCAGCAAGAAGACCCCCCGTACCGGCAAGCTGTTCCTCAACTGGGTCACTGAAGAGGTGCTGCATGCGGTGATCAAGAACCTGTTCGAGTTTGAGGCAGAGATGCTGGATGGCAAACCCATCTACCTGCACATGGGTCACCTTATCGACCGAGCCGGTTATCACAAGTTCAAGGAGCGGGTGCTGCGCGGCGTCACCCTCAACCCGGAAGCCATGGTCGCTGACCGCATCTTCTGGGCCGAAGATCAGTACGTCGCCAACATGCACGTCAAAGCGGTGCAATAGAAAAACCTCGTTTGGGGAAGCGTGATCAAGTGGCCGACACCGGTGGGGATCTGTCGTTGGCCCGGGCGTAGATCACCCTTCCCCTTTTTTATTCCCGTTGGGGGACCTTTCCCCCAACCATCCGGGGTGCGTCACGGCGCGCCCTGCTATCTCGCCCGGCGCGGCATTGCGAGCGGGCCAGTATCCGGAGCCTGTTATGGACTTTCTCCCTCTCTTCTGTCAGCTGCAAAACAAGCCGGTGCTTATCGTCGGCGGCGGTGAGGTGGCGGTGCGCAAGGCGCGCCTGCTGCTCGATGCCAAGGCGAAGATCACCATCAATGCCCCGCATCTCGAGCCCCAGCTGATGAGCTGGGCCGAGCAGGGTCGCCTGACCGTCTGCGCCGCCGATTTTCATCCCGAACTGCTCGATGGCAAGTGGCTGGTGATCGCTGCCACCAACCAGCCCGAGGTTAATCATCAGGTTTTCAGCGAGGCGAGCCTGCGCCAGATCTTCTGCAATGTGGTGGACTCCCCGGCCTACTGCAGCGCTATCATGCCCGCCATCATCGACCGCTCGCCGTTAATGGTGGCCATCTCCAGCGCAGGCGCGGCACCGGTACTGAGCCGCCAGCTGCGGGAAAAACTCGAAGCCATGCTGCCGCAACACCTCGGCCAGCTGGCAGCGCTGGCGGGCAAGCTGCGCGAGCGGGTCAAACTCATTCCGGACAAGCTGGCCCGCCGCCGCTTCTGGGAACGGCTCTTTAACCATGATCGACTGGCATGCCAGCTGGCCCGCGGTCAGCAGCTCGCTGCCGAGCAGAGCGTCGCCGAGCTGCTGAATGACCCGCTGCAGAGCAAGGGACGCGTCACCCTGGTGGGAGCGGGCCCCGGCGATGCGGGGCTGCTCACCTTAAGCGGCTTGCAGCAGTTGCAACAGGCGGATGTGGTGG
>NZ_JRGK01000188.1 GCF_000764645.1 Aeromonas finlandensis | reverse complement strand
ATTCTGTTGACTGTGCTATTACAAATCCTATGTTATCGTAGTGACTATATGGCTTACCATTGTTTCCTGAATTTGGTTGTGACCAAGCAGGAAAAGCAGATTTTATTTCTCTCCCCCTATGCTGTATTGTCACTTTCATTTTTAGTAGTGGGTTGTTATTATTTATGTAACCAATTATTTGCCCTGCTTTCCGCTGATTGATATCCTCATTATCTAAAGCTTCTTCTATAACCTTTATGATTTTATCTCTGTCATAACCTTTAGGAAACAATGTCTTCCAGAGAAAACCTGATTTATAGTATTCATCAGGGTACATTGTTATTTTTGCCGCACTCCCAGTAAATAGTTCTCTGGGAATTCTTAGTGTAATAACTCCGTTTCCAAGCTCTCTTGCATAATACCAATATTTATGTTGTAAACTATGAAAAAAATGCAGATGCTCTAACTCGTTTATATGGTTTTTTTTGAATTTAACCCATGCGTCATAAGTATGTAACCCTCCTCGCAATACAGTCATGTTATCATGCCCTTGAATTGGCCTTATGGCAAAATCCCCCTCTATAATATGTTTGATTGCAGATTCTGATAGTGTTAGTTTTTTACCATCTTTTTGCGTAAACTCTTTAATCACAATCTTCCCCTTTTAATTTGTCGGTTTATTCATGATTTATTTATTGTGACAATAGAAACTCTCTTCGAATAGATGGCAATGATTTTGAAATGGCTTGCCGTGTCATTGGTTTTTGTTTAACGGTTAGTATTCGTCTCCCAATATCAGTCTGATTCAATCCTAACTGTTTGAGGGCAAGTATTATTTTTTTTGTGTCAGAAAATTTTGAGTCCACCATTCTACGAGCCAAGTTACGTAATTCGGCTTCATCTGCGGACTGCAAGGTTAATCTCAGCATCAATTGGAAAAAGTATTTATCTATCAGTTCATCGCCTGATAGTGCGTTAGGTCTGGATCGGTTGGCGCACTGGTGAGTCAGCCTGGCAAGCTCAATATTAAATTGTGTTAGGGAGCGTTTGGCTCTTCTATATAAAGGGTTC
>NZ_JRGK01000187.1 GCF_000764645.1 Aeromonas finlandensis | reverse complement strand
GCACCAGCAAGGGCTGCTACGACAGCGTGGAAAAAATGGTGAGACGAGCCGACACCGCCCTCTATCTGGCCAAGAAACAGGGGCGTAACTGCTGTCGCAAGGAGGATCTGGAGCCAACCTGATGGCCATCTCCCCCCTGCCCTGTGATGACACTGATAGCCGCTGCCTACAGAGAGATAACCAACCGCAGCGAACACAAAAAGCTGCGCTACCCTCTTCGGTCGCGCTGCTTTTTGGCTCTGTTCTTTGGCACAACCGCAAAATGCCCGGGCTCCTCGCTGCCTGTCACCTCGACACAACACGGCGACATATCATCGCAAATAGAGGCCATCAGGCATCACTCCTATAGGAAGGCTGTGAGATCTCTCCGCGCCATCCGGCCCGTTGCACTCTTCAATCATGACCATCAAGGGGACGGCTAAAGCGCAGTGGGCCACCATCAGCCAGAGAGAGCCTCACCGACAGCATGCCGCCGTTGGGCAATTGCCACTCGAAGAAGTCATCAAATCCGGCAATCGTTACGGCGCGGACCACCTTGGCGACCACACCGTGCGCCACCAGCAATACCCGCTCCCCTTGCAGGGTCGAAGCCAGTGCCGTTAATTCCTGCGAGACACGGGCAATCACCTCGTCCAGGGTTTCACCACCGGGAGGTGCCTCGGCCCAGAGCCGAGTGATATTGCGCGCCCACAGTTCGGGATAGCGCGTCCTCGCCTCTGCCTGCGTCAGCCCTTCAAACAGGCCGACATTCCGCTCACGAAAGGCCAGCGCAAGCTCCACAGGCAATCCCAACTGGCGAGACAAGATGGCTGCGCTCTCCCTTGTTCGCAGCAGGGGCGACGCCAGCAACCGATCGAACGGCGGCTGTGTCGCTGCCACCTTCTCAGCCAGCCGGGAGATCTGGCGCACGCCATCGTCATTGAGCCCGATATCCAGCGCGCCTTGATAACGTCCCTCGGCATTGGCCTGCGTCTCCGCGTGGCGGATCACCACCAGTTCCATGGTGCACTCCTCTTTCCTGTTTTTTGTTTTCTGTTTCCAGGTTAACGCCACAAGCTACTTCCCTTTCGGATAACGGGGATGCTCGTCCGAGATCGGCAACCAGGGCATCTGGCTGGCGGTATAAATGTGATAGGTCGGCGCGACCGCGTCAGGATTATCAAGAGAAGCGATGGCCAAGGTCAGGTATTCGGGATATTGGGTACTGCGATAGCTGAGAGTCGAACCACACTTCGCGCAAAAACCGCGTCGAATAGTCTCAGACGACGCGTATTCACTCGGTTTGCCACACAGCCACTGCACCTGCTCGACGCGAAAATCCATCCAGGCCCCTACCGGTGCCCCCGTAGTGCGCTGGCAATCCCGACAATGGCAAAAATCAGCGGCAAAGGGGGCCGCAAGTAACTCGTAACGGATCGCACCACAATGACAACGTCCCTTCATTGGGTCTCCTTATTTCTTATCCATGTTTCACGTGGTATCAGGCCCACCCTCGTTGAGGCAAATAGCAAAACAGGGGCTCACCTTGCCAAGTGAAATCCATCCGTTGAATCACGTCCCTGCCGGGGCCTATTTCGGACATGACAAGCATGGCGACCGCTCATACTGCGACCCATAACCAAAAACCTTGCGGACCAAGCTCACCCGGGCACCTCCTTGGCAACGTTCATTCAACATCCCCGACATGCAATCCAACACAAGCCCACACGACGTGATATCGCCATTGTCGCGGCAGAACTCAAAACGAGTGATGCCCTTTCACGACATACCTTACCTGCTCCCGGCATAACGAGAAACAAGAGCAATCATCAACCACCCCATCATGACCATTAATGTTAATTTGTTGTCCGCTTTTGTTAATTGAAATGTTAATCGCGCAAATATAATACGTACTAACTTTGTTGCAATAAAATAACCCGTATTAATCCATTACATATATATCTTCCTTTCCCAAAATGAATTAACACTAGTGATTTGACTGCAATCATCACTGAACAGAAATCAATTTTTTATCGTGCAAGTAAATTTTCCAATGGCCCCGACTTTTGTAATTATTGATTAGTGGAATATTAACCTATGCAACATATTGACATTAATGTGATTAGTCAGGCCATTGAATGGCAACAACAGGGAAAACCAGTATGGCTATGTACTGTGTTGAGTACTTATGGATCTTCGCCACGCTCACCCGGAGCCTTGATGGTAGCCACAAGTAATGGTCGCCATTGCGGTTCATTATCCGGAGGTTGTGTTGAAGAAGATTTTCTTCGACGTGTAGCAGTCGGCGAATATACAGCTGACAGCCAGGTAATCCGCTATGGCAAAGGGGGAATGGAACCCAATGTGCCTTTACCTTGTGGCGGAACACTGGATGTACTTATCGAATATTTTCCATCCGGACATACTAACCTCTCTTATCTAAAAAAAATGTTGGGCGCATTGCGTGGACACTATTCTTTAATTAAACACTTAACTTTACCTCATACCTGTAACAGCTTGGAACCAAGTGACTTTTCCAGTGTGACTCATGTGGTACGCCAACAACAGGATATTACCTTGCATGTCGCGGCAGCTCCCTGCCTTCTCATCGCCGGATTATCTAATGTGGCGTTGTAC
>NZ_JRGK01000186.1 GCF_000764645.1 Aeromonas finlandensis | reverse complement strand
GGTGGTATGTTATCTGAACTACAGCGTCTTTCATTTTCTGGTGAACATACACTTCAGATATATCTCCCCTGTGATGATTTTGATAGCACGGATCTTTTAGTATATAAAAGATCTGATGTTGTGATGACAACACCATTATCCAGTATTGTTTGCCCAAAAAAAACAGATGGAATTAAATCACCCAAGATAATATATAAGGATAACGGATGCTTTATTGAACCGAGGAAAAGGACATTATGGCGTATCAGTTCGTTATTGAGCGAAAAGAATGGTTACTCAGTTTATCAAAACCTATATGCTGTTTTTCTATTCAACCCTGATGCATTCCTAGATAATGATATATTCAAGATGAAAGATGTTTTATTGACTTGTCCGCCAGAGGAGCTGATTTCATCTATAGATAAGAAGCATGGAATAGAAATGCTTCGTTCTGCTGAGCAGTTTAAGTTAACTAGTCAGAAAAAAAGTAAACCCCAAAGCGTACCAGAAAATCTCTCCGCCTTGGATGTCAAACCTGAGTCTGTGGCTATGTCCGAGCAGCCCTCTCCAGAGAGGAACGATACGGTCAAGCTTGTCGACAATAATTTATTATTGGCAGATACTATGATACCCAATAATAAAATCGATGTAGAGATTACATCATCGATGCCAACCCAACCTAAACACGACATAGCTAATATTGACAATGCAGATGTAACCAAGGAACAAAATGATGGTTTAGCTCAGGTTGATAACGTTGATAACGTTGATAACGTTGATAACGTTGATAACGTTGATAACATCATCCAAGAATCAAAAAATAGTACACCACATGATAATGCGACAGGTTGTTATATTGAGCCAGAGAAAAGGACCTTGTGGCGTGTAGCGGTGATGTTTAGTCAAGTGAATGGTTACTCTGTGTATCAAAATGCACATGCTATTTATAACGTTAACCCTATCGCGTTTACAAAAAATGATATTAACCTGGCATTGAATGACAAACTATCTTGTCCAACCATTGAAGATATTACTAAACACTCAGTGAAGCAATCTTTAGCTTGGTTTAAAGCTAATATTAAATAAAGTGGAGGGATTTCTATTGTATGATGTAATCATTGTAGGAACAGGCCCTGGTGGAGCATCTGTTGCTTTGCCATTGGCACAACAGAAATTAAAGGTCCTGATATTGGAGTGGGGGGGCGATGTCTCATTCGGTAATATCAGTTCTTTATTTCGTGTTAGCGGCACACCAGGGAAGGGTTTTTTTATAAATAAAGAGTTATTTACAATCCTGCGTGGTATAACGGTTGGTGGTAGCGCAGCCATAAATTTTGCAACTGCCTATCCTCCCCCAGTGGCTATGTTTGACAAGTATGGTATTGAATTGTCGCAGCCATTCCAATCTTTACAAAATCAAATCCCTATTGATACCTTAGGTGACCATTTGGTTGGCCCAATGGCCAGTCGGTTGGAAAATGCTGCAATGGAGTTAGGTTTGCCTTGGGAAAGATTAAATAAATTTATTTATCAAGAAAAATGCAGGGTGGAATGTCATCGTTGCATATATGGTTGTCCATATGGTGCAAAGTGGCATCCTGGCATGTTGGTTAGTCATGCAGTTAGCGCTGGCGCTGAACTAAAATGTTATGCGAAAGTGACTAGAGTCATTGTCGAAAATGGCCTTGCTATGGGTGTTGAGTACATCAAAGATGGGCAAGTTTATCGTGTCTTTGGTAAAAAGGTTGTTATTGCTGCTGGCGGGTTAGGGACTCCTATGATTCTTCGTAATAGCGGTCTCAATCATGTAGGTGAACAGTTGTTTGTTGATCCTGTTGTTGCTGCGATCGGTGTTATGTCTGAGACTGTTGGCAGTGGCCGTGAAATATCAATGGTGTCAGGTATGATGAATGAAAGTGCCGGTTATACCATTTCTGATATGACATTACCTAAGCCACTACATTATCTTTTCTCCGGCTTGGTTGGTCAGGTTACGGCTCATCGGAAGTCATTGACAATGATGATAAAAGGCAGGGACTCAATGGATGGACATATCACAAAAAATGGTCATCCGAGCAAGAAATTGTCATTTTCAGATAACCAAAGTCTGCATGCTGGTAGTTTGATGGCTCAGAAAATACTAATGCAGGCAGGGGCCAAGAAGGTATATTTTACACGTCCATTTGCGGCACATCCTGGAGG
>NZ_JRGK01000185.1 GCF_000764645.1 Aeromonas finlandensis | reverse complement strand
GCACAATCATTACTTAAATTCTATGGTGGCCGAGTAGGAAGCGACTTTGATGACATCAACAGAGAACAGGTGGATTCATTCGGGGTCTTAATTGACTATATTTCTGAACAGGTTGACGAGATAAAAGATTTAGTCCCTGGTATAGAAGCCGCAGTCGCTACCCACACAAAAGAAATGCAACACAGCTTCAGTGAGGCCCTTGCCCAATCAACAGCGGAGCTGCGTAAACACATAGAAGATGAATTAAACTATTCTGGCGTTCAGACATATCGCAACCATATGAATATCGGGCCAGTTCAGCTGAATAACATTCAACCTCCAAGCGTAATAGAGAAAATATGGAGCGTCTACAAAACACTTGATGGCTACAAGGGAAATGATTTTTCAATAGAGCAATTTTTAGGAATATCAAAAAACCCAATTTACAACAGAGAGATGTATTTGCACGAAAAGGTGACTTCTGTATATAACATATTGAATATTATTGGCTACTACCCAGATTCCAAAATGAAGTATGACAGAAGATTCACTGCCGCAATGAGTGATGCAGGGCATGCCTCTATAGCTTCGTTCTCAGATTTTCTATTCTCTCGGGATGCCGCCTTCATACATAAAACCAGAGCCGCGTATGATTATCTCAACGTCAAGACCCAAGTCATCGAAGTAATTGTTAATAACGTATAACAACTGGTTGAAATCGTTCGCTTCGCTCACTGGGTCGAGCTAAAGCCCACCCCTTACCCAAACGTTTGACACAGGAATCAAAATGCACGTCTACCACTTCTTATTAAAGAAAAATATGCGATAGAAGCGCTAAGCAAGCGCCGTAGGGTGCAATGAAATTGCACCGCTAATATGGTTTCTGGTCTCTAGCCCAAAAGCCGCTCGGCAAACGGTACAATGCGCTGCGCTTATTGCACCCTACATGTTTTGTTAATCCGCTGGGGTGGTGTTGTTGAGCACCATGCTCGTCGCCAAAGCAACAAAAGGGGCGATCTGCGCTCCGAATTCTTTATAATGCCCCCCTTTAAAACCGCCGGACGCAGGTTCGGCGCGCGCTGATGGTCGCTGTGCCATCAGGCAGATCATCAGGATTGAGAAACGGTTATGCATACTCTGGAACAGCTGCGCGCAGGTGAACTGTGCGGTGCCCGCCATCTGAAGCTTTGTGAAAATCTGACGGAGTTCCCCCCCGAGATCCTGACTCTCAAAGAGACGCTTGAGGTGCTGGATTTGACCGGCAACCAGCTAAGCGCGCTCCCTGACGAGCTGGCCGGGTTTGGCAAACTGCGCATCATCTTCTGCTCCGAGAACCGCTTTACCGAGCTGCCCGAGGTGCTGGGGCGCTGTCCGGCGTTGACCATGGTGGGCTTCAAGGCCAACCAGATTGCGACCGTTTCGGCCAGGGCACTGCCTGCGGGGCTGCGCTGGTTGATCCTGACCGATAACGCGGTGGCGCAGTTGCCCGATGAGCTGGGCCAGTGCGACGCCCTGCAAAAGCTGATGCTGGCGGGCAACCGCCTGCGCGAGCTGCCGGCGAGCCTTGCCAACTGCCGCCGTCTTGAGCTGCTGCGCATCGCCGCCAACCGCATTGAACGCTTCCCCGACTGGCTGCTGTCGCTGCCGCGCCTATCCTGGCTTGCCTATTCCGGCAACCCCTTTAGTGAGGGGGCGGAGGCGCGGGCCATCGATGATGCCCATGTCGCGACCCTTGCCTGGGAGACGCTGGCGCTGGGCGAGCTGCTGGGGCAGGGGGCATCCGGCGTTATCCATCGCGCCACTATTTTTCATGACATGGTTGGTGACGTGGCTGATGCCAATGCCAGCGCCGATCACGCGAGTCAGGCGGGCGATCTCGCTGAGGTCCGTCAGGTGGCGGTAAAGCTGTTCAAGGGGGCGGTGACCAGCGATGGACTGCCCCGCTGCGAGATGGCGGCGTCGCTGGCGGCGGGCACGCATCCCAACCTTATCAAGGTGATGGGGAAGGTGGCGGATCACCCCTCCGGCATTCCGGCGCTGGTGATGGCGCTGATCGACCCGGCCTTTGCCAATCTGGCCGGGCCGCCGAGCCTGGACTCCTGCACCCGGGATATCTATCCCGCGGGGCTGCGCCTCTGTGTGCCGGATGCGCTGGCGATGGCCCATGGCATTGCCTCGGTGGCGGGCCATCTGCACCGCGCGGGCATCATGCACGGGGATCTCTACGGTCACAATATCCTGTTTGCCCGCGGGGCTGACGCTCCGGCTCGCGCCCTGCTGGGAGATTTCGGTGCGGCCTCTTTGTATGAACGCAACAGCTATGACCGCAGCAACCACGAGCGGGCCGTGGGCCTTGAGCGGCTGGAGGTGCGCGCCTTTGGTTGCCTGCTGGAGGAGCTGCTGGCGCACTGCGATACGCAAGACTCACAGCTCGATGAGTTGCATCAGCTCAAAGCCGCCTGTCTCTCTGAACTCCCCGCCGAACGCCCCGATTTTGCTTATATCGACCGTCAGCTAGCGGCCGCTCGCGCCACACTCTGATGACCTTTCTGGCGTTGGCAGGCGCGCGTTGGCCTGCCAAATCCAGTCCTTTTATTCATCAATCGCCATAGACCCATGATGTTTTTGCATGGGTTGGTGGCCCCTGCCCATCAGAAAAGCGTGCTAAACGCGCCAGTTGCTGCCGTGAGGTTAGCGGTAAGGGGTTGCCCGATCATGCGTTCGATAAAACGCTGGGGCTGCACGGCAAAAAGGGGAGGGCAGAGGGTTGCGCGGTGCCGGTTAAGTTGTGATATTGAGGCATCTTTTAGTAAGCAATGGGGAATCATGATGGAAGCTGCGTTTTGGCATCAGCGTTGGGAAGAGAACCGGATTGGCTTTCATCAGGCGGACTTCAACCACTGGCTGCAATCCTGGTGGTCGGCCCAGCAAGCGGATGAACCGGTGTTGGTTCCCCTGTGCGGCAAGTCTCGCGACATGCTCTGGCTGAGCGCTCAGGGCCATCCGGTCGACGGTTTCGAGCTATCGAGCCTTGCCGTCAGCCAGTTCTTCAGTGAAAACCAGCTCGCCGCTACCGTCAGCGAAGTGGGCCCTTATCAGTGCCATCAAGTGGACAGCCTGCGCATTTTTCAGGGGGATTTTTTCGCCGCACCGACGCTGGGCCGCCATTACCGGCTGGTCTATGACCGCGCGGCGCTGATCGCCCTGCCGACGGCGATGCGCCGCCAGTATGCGGCCCTCATCAGTTCGCTGGTTGAGACCGGTGGCCAGATCCTGCTGGTGACCCTCGAGTATCAGCCGGAGCAGCAGACTCAGCCCCCCTTCTCGGTGGGGGAGATGGAGGTGCGGGCCCTGTTTG
>NZ_JRGK01000184.1 GCF_000764645.1 Aeromonas finlandensis | reverse complement strand
GCATCGAGGGGTTGCCAGCAGACCGGGAAAGTCTGTTCTACTTCAATATCCGGGAAATTCCCCCCAAGACAGACAAAAGCAATGTGATGCAGATTGCAGTTCAGACCAGAGTAAAGCTCTTTTATCGGCCAGAAAGTATTGTGCCTGAGCGTGGCGCCATCTGGCAGGATCAGGTGACATTCAAAAAAACAGCGACAGGGATGGTAGCCAATAATCCAACCCCTTATTACATCATTTTTAGCGGGTTCGCCCATCCCAAGGGAAAGACGAAGTCCGTACCGTTCAAAGACTTTAATGCAATCACACTATTGCCAAAATCCACGCAGAGTTTTTCATTAGGCGAGTCTGTGTCAGGTGAATTTATGGCGACCTATATCAATGATTACGGTGGTCATATTGCGTTGGGCTTTAAATGTAATGATGGCGGTCTTTGTAAAGCCCTGATTCAAAATAAATAATTTTATCTTGTTGCTTAAAGGCTTTTTAATTTACTAGGGTGGCTTGTGAAAAAACATATCTTTTTCGTGGTGTCAATATTCATGTGTCTTTCAATAGATGCCGTTTATGCCAATGGATATTTTGAAACGGTTGGCGGTACAAAGGAATTTTCTGTTAATCTTGACAATAGTAATGTGACCAATAATGTTGGCGCTATCACCCAGGCATTCACCTGGGATCTTGGTGACAGTTATCAAGCGACGCGTAAATGTGGCCTACGACCCATATTCGCGGCTTCTATTTATTATAAGGCGACGGTGGGGGGCAATCGCCCTATGTCAGAATATGGCCATTCATTTATAAAGCTGAATGAATATCTTGATGTAAAGGTAGAGATATTTATTGCAGGTAACCTGAATGACTACATAGCAGTCCCTTTTAATAATTTAAGCAATAACTATACTTCGCTTGGTTGTATATACGGTGACGCAAGTTTCATACCATATAAAATCACTAGTGGTAGCAAGGGGCGAGTGACATTTCGCATTAGGAAGAAAATTATTAATGGGGTCAACGTTAGCAACTATGAGGTGGTGGAACTATTTGGTCGATTGGGAAACACGGTATCTGATTTCGGTCCAACACCGATGGCACGAGTGGTCATTAAATCTGCCATCCTATATGTTCCTGAAAAGTGCGTTATCAATGAAGGTCAAACTATCGAAGTGGCATTTGGTGAAATAGGCGGGCGTGACTTGGATGGCAATAAAAATGAAAAGACAGTGCCAATCAGAGTCAGATGTGAGGGGGGGTCATTTGAAGGTACACATCTGAATATAGCGATGGCAGTTGCAGCAAATCCAACCGCGTTTGGTGGTGGTGATTATATAAAGACGGATAGAAAAAATCTTGGCATAAAACTCAAGCAGTTAGACGGTTCTGAGTTAAAACCAAATAGCTTTCATCCGATCGAGATGCATGAAAATATCGGCGAATGGGGATTCATTGCTGCACCAATCAGTAACAATGGGCAAGAGATCAATGAAGGGGACTTCAATGCCACCGCTACCATCGTCTCCGAGATTGAGTGACGGTCAATTTTTCAGCGAGGTTAATTGTGAAGAAATACAACGGTAAACACCTTTTTCTCTCAGCAGGCTTGTGTCTGCTGGCTTGTCCATCTCCGGCAGCCACCTCAAGTCAGGACCTCTTGGGAGGGCCTGTCCGTTTTTATGGCCGTATCATTGCTCAGCCTTGTAGTGTGTCACTCGATTCTCTGGATATGAGGGTTGATATGAATGTGATTGATGTCAAAACCTTGTACGCAAATGGGCACAGTAAGCCGGTTCCTTTTTTTATCAGGCTAACAGGGTGCAAACCAGCGGTATTCAAATCGGTCAGGACCAAGTTCAGCGGGCCCAAGGATGTCACCCTGCCTGGTACCTTGGCGGTCGGGGGAATGGCAAAAGGCATTGCGTTGCAATTGCTGGATCATGACGCTACCCGACTGCAACTGGATGAACTCTCTCGTGCTGTTCCATTACAGGGTCAGGAGTTGGTACTGGCGTTTGCTGCGCAGGTCGATGGCTATCCAGATAGAATTGCCAGCCACAATATTGTCGTTGGTGAGTTCAGTGCGGTGACAACCTTCACCCTACAATATGATTGAA
>NZ_JRGK01000183.1 GCF_000764645.1 Aeromonas finlandensis | reverse complement strand
CAATATGCTTTGCAGGCACGCAGTAGCTTGGCTTGAAAAGTTGCTCCATGTTTGCTCTGGTATTAATTCTGGGTCGCAGGCTAATAAAAGTTCATTTATAAATGCTACAACTTTCTTGAGTCTTGCTATTTCAGTTGTATCGGTGATGACTGTTTTATCATCTGAGTTGATACTATCTTTTAACGATAAAATTTGAGACCAAGTATCTTGGAAGGGATGCTTTTCAAAATTTTCTATCCAGCGACTCATAAATAACACCAAAAAGTTAATACAAAATGTCATGTAAGTATGAAATATAATAATCACTCAAACGAAAGCTAAATCTTAAAGTCACAATCCAATTTAACCTTTATTGAAAATGCAACCTTAGAAAACAACATCAACTAAGGCGGATTTTGTCTTCAATTGAGGCATGGTAACTGACGCATTGAGCTATGCAAACTGAATGAAGACAAAAAACAGCCGGAGATCAACAAATTTGTTAATAAGGTGGCGATGTGTTGGTTGTATTTTGAGCTTTTAGATTTAAATAACGAGGCGTATTCAGACGATCGGGGGGGGGAGTATGCCATAACCTTTGCCTACAGGCAGAATCCAACAGGCCAAGATTGTTACGCTGTTGCAACCAAGTTGGCTGAGGCTGTTTCGCTGGTGAATCAATCCAGCCGCTGTTTGGGGCAACCCGCTGGCCACGCTGGTTGCCAATGCCCCTCCGATTTGAGGCAAAGTGCCAAGCCGAACACGGATTAGCTCCCGCTTATTGACCCTTGCACAGCGCACCTTGCCATCAGGGCTCGCTATCACTCCCCGAACTAAAAATGCCGACCAAAAGGTCGGCATTTTGCTGTTACAAGGCGCTGGTCTGGCTGCATATGCTCAGATCGCCGCTGACCAGATGCTCACCCTCGCCATTGTGCTTGAGCCTATTGGCTAAAGATTGTCTGCCCGCGAAAGACGGTGCGGGTGACTTTGGTGTCGGCGATCTGCTCCGGCTTGCCGCTGGTGACCAGCTGGTAGAGATCCCGATCCAGCACGATAAAGTCGGCCGATTTGCCCGCTTCGATGGAGCCGCTGACGGCCTGCTGGCGCACCGCTCGGGCGCCATTGATGGTGTAGGCATCCAGCATCTGGTCGAGGGTGATGCGCTGGCTCGCCCGAAAGTCATCGCCGCTCCGGGGCGCATGGTTGACCCCGGCGGCCATATTGACGAAGGGGCGCGGATCGCGGCTGTCGACCGGCGCATCGCTGCCGGCCACCAGAATGGCCCCCGCCTTGCGCGAGCTGGCTACCGGATAGAGCGCCTGCTTGAGATACCCCTTGGGATCGTACATCGCCTCGTGCAGGGATTGCCCCTTGCGGGTCGGCTGGATAAAGGGGGTGACCAGCATGTCATATTCGGGCTGGGGGTTGGTCCAGGCATAGGTGAAGGTGAGGTAGATGCCAAGCTGGCCGAGCCGCTGCTGATCGTCCGGATGCACCACCTGCAGATGGGCGAGGGTGTGGGGAGTGCCGTGATCGCCGTTGCTGGCGCGGGCCGCCTCCAGCGCATCGAGGGCCATGCGGGTGGTGCGATCGCCGATGCTGTGCATATGGATGCTAAATCCCGCCTTGTCGAGCGCTCCCACGTAGCGGTTCAGATCGGCGGCGCGGTAGTTGACCAGCCCCTTGCTGCCGGCATCCTCGCTGTTGGCGGTGATGGTGACCTGCTCGCCACCCTGATCCACGGCGAGGTGGGGGGTCTGGTAGTTGGCCAGCATGCCGGCGTTGGGCAGGAAGGGGGGCGTGCTGAAAGGGTCCCCTTCCAGTACCCCGTCGAGGAAGATCTTGACCGCATCGGCCTTGATCAGCGGATCGCCGGCAAACTGGTCGCGCACCCGGTTGGCCTTGGCCAGATGGCCGCCGATATCGAGCTTGCCGCTGTAGTCATCCTCGTGAAAACAGGTGGCGGCGGTGATCCGCATATTGAGCAACCCCTTCTCTTCCATCTCCCGCAGACGTTCGCGGATAAAGTCGGTGGCGCAGGCGTCCTGAATGCTGGTGATGCCGCGTGAGGCCATCAAGGTCGAGACGGCGGGCAGGATCTGGCGATACTGGTTCGCCGCCTGCTCGTCGTGGGCGCTGAGCAGGCCGCTGTCGGGGGAGGGGATGGCGCTGCGGGCCCCCTCGCGAATAACGCCGCTCTCGAGATCCACATAGGGTTTGAAGGAGGCAAAGAGGCCGCCCGGCGCCAGGGTGGCGGCGGTGAAACCCACCTGTTTGCCGCTTTTATCGGTCGCCAGCGCCAGTGCCCGCGAGTTGTAGGCGCTGGCGTGGCCATCGACCCCGGCCAGCACCACAGGGTTGTCGGGGGCGGCGGCATCGAGGGCTGCCAGCACGGTTTTATAAGCGGCGGTGGGGGCGTTGCCCTCGTAGGGTGACCACTGGTTGATCACCAGCCAGTCGCCAGCCTTGGGGGCGTAGCGGGGCAGGCAGCGCTTCACCTTGGCTGCCAGCTCGCCTAGATCGACCGGCTTGCCGTCGAGATCGCACATATCGAGGGCCACCGTGCCCAGCAGGTGGATATGGTTATCGTGCAGCCCCGGCAGCACCATCTTGCCCTGCAAGTCGACCACCTGGGTGTCGGGCGTACTAAACGCCTCGGCCCCCTGCCGGTTGCCCACATAGAGGAACTGGCCGCCGCTCACCACCATGGCCTCTGCCACCTGGCGCTGACCATCCTGAGTGTGGATCTTGCCGTTGAGATAAAGGGTGCGCGCGGCGGTGGGCGGCTGCCCCTGCTGGCAACCCGCCAGAGTGGCGGCCAGCAGCGGGGCGAGCAGCAAAAAAGTGCGGGAACGGGCGTGGTGTGGTGCCTTGCAATCCATGCGGTGATCTCCTTGAGGGTCGGGTTGAGTGCAGTGTTTACTGCACATTGAGCGATCTCTTTATGGCTGCCCGGTCAAAAAATGCCAGCAACTGCTGCAAATATTTAACGTTTTGTTTACCATGTCACATCAATCGGTGGCGAGCGGGGCGCAGTGCCCGCTTTGCTGAGGTACCAAGATCTACCGCCAGAGCGCCTGCCGATGGGCCAACAACAGGGAGGCGTGATGTCAGAGGAGTCAGTGAGCGAGGGGCCGTTACCCCGGGGGGTTGCCATGCGCCGCCAACCCAAGCAGCAGCGCAGTCAGGCGGTGGCCAGCCGCATCGAAGAGGCGACCCTGAGCCTGTTGCAGGAGCAGGGCTTTGCGGCCCTTAACACCAATGCCATCGCCGATCGGGCGGGGGTGGGGATCAAGTCGCTCTACCACCTCTATCCCAACAAGGAGGCGATCATCGGCCGCCTCGCCATGGGGTGGCTGGCGGCGGTCTGTGAGGCGCAGCAGGCGATCCGGCTGCAGGCGACCAGCTGGCCGCAGGCGCTGGTGCTGCTCGACGAGGCACTGGAGGCGCTGGAGCGCCGCTTTGTCGGCTATGGCGCCCTCTGGCATGCGATGGATCTCATCCCCGAGCTGCATGCGCTGGAGCAGCAGCACGAGCGGGGTCAGATTGATTTCTGGTCATCCCTGTTGCGCGATTTTGGCTGCCGCTGGCCGGAGCCCGAACTCACGACGCTGGTGCGCTACTTCTATCGCACCGCCGATGTCACCAAGCAGTGCACCCGGAGCGATGGGGATCTCGGCCAGCAGATGTGGCTGCTGCACCGCCACTGGAGCGAGCAGCTGATCGCCGCCGCCATTGCCGAGCCCGACCCCGAGCGAGTGTGGCAGGCAAGGCCAGCGTTGCTGCTGGGGACGGAAGTCCCGGCAGCCGACAAGTGGCGGCGATAAACCGCGTACAAGTTTAGCGGGCTGGTGCTTTTTGTCCTGATCGGCATGGCTCTTCGGCGTGGTTCTCTCTGGCGCGATATCCCTGCAAGGCGGCGCCGTGTCAGCCTGATTGTTGCGCAAGTGAGATGATGTTTATTGATGGCGTTTCGCTGGTGAAACAGTGCTATTAGCGGCAAGTCGAGCACCGTTTGTGCCGCGTCTTGTCTATGCCCTCCGATCCGGGTGATGCAGCGCGGAGCTGATTTCAGGTTTTCGCCGCTCGGGATCAGCAGGCGCGCTGATGGCCGACGGCGCCAAGAGCAAAGCGCCAACCCTTAGGTCGGCGCTTTGCTGGTTGCGGTCAGACGGGGTAGAACCGTGCGGGATTGGTGTTACCGCGCTTACTTGTCTGCCTTGCCAGCGGCATCGGCAAGTTTGGCCAGCTGTTTGTCATACCAGGCCACCGGGCGGTTTTCATCTTCCGCGCGCTCTTTGCGCCTGATGGCGTTGCGCACCGCCATGGCCCCCAGCCAGCGAAACGGTTCGGGCGGGAAGTAGCCACGCGGGCCGCTGACCAGCGCGCAGTCGCGCCACGGCTTGTCTTCCTCCCGCACTTCATCGCGCACCAAAGCCGCCAGGATCTGGCCGCCGATCCAGCTTTGCGCCACCCCGTTGCCGGAGTAGCCGAGGCCATAGACGATATTGGGCTGCCCTCGCCAGTGGCCGAAGAAGGGGAGGCCATCCACCGAGCGGTCGGAGGCGCCGCACCAGCTGGCGGCGATGGGCACCTCTTTGAGCGCCGGAAAGAAGCGTCGCAGGGTGCGGGTAAGGGGGGCAAGATAACGGCTCGGCGCATCAAACTCGGCCAGATGGCGGTTGGCAAAGGCGAAGGTGTTGCCCCCCTTGCCTAGCATCAGCCGTCCTTGCGGGGTGGAGCGGTAGTAATGCACAAAGGTGCGGCCATCCACCACGCTGCGACCGTGCTCAAGCTGCTGGGCAGCCAGTGCATCCGGCGCGGGGTCGGTTATCACCATATCGGAGGAGACCAGCACTATACTGCGGCGAAACTCGCGAAAGTGCTGCACCATGGCGCTGTTGAGGGCCAGCACCACCTTGCTGGCACGCACCTCACCCTGCGGTGTCTGTACCCGTGCAGGCTGACCCGCCTCAAGGCGCTGCATGGGGGAGTGCTCATAGACCTCGATCCCCAGTTCCCGCGCCACCCGCAGCAGGCCGCGCACCAGCAGTGCCGGCTGCACCGAACCGGCGTGGGGGCTGTAGAGCCCCTCCAGATGAACGTGGGAGCCGCTCTGACTCGCCAGTTCACCCTCTTCAATCGCCTGCCACTGGTTAAGGTCAGCGAGTTTCAGCTCCCGCAATACCGGCTCCATCAGGCCGCGCTGCGCCTCGCTGGTGGCGGTGTAGCAGGTGCCCTCGACCCTCAGCTGCGCCTCTATGTTGTGTGTTTCGCAGAAGCGGGCGATCTCGTGCACCGCCTGCTCGGATCTTTGCACCAGCCAGGCGGCCTGCTGCTCGCCAAAGAGGCGCTTTAAGGTCAGGTATTTGGCCGACCAGGTGAGCAGGCAGCCGCCGTTGCGCCCGGAGGCGCCGCTGCCGCAGCGATCTTTCTCCAGTACCATGATGCGCAGGTGGGGCTCGGCCTGTTTAAGGGCAATGGCGCTCCAGAGTCCGGTAAAGCCGCCACCGACGATGCAGACATCGGCCTCGTGGTGGCCGTGAAGGGGCGTGGGCGGCACGGGCTGTTCGGCGGCGAGCGCTTCGGCCAGCCAGAAGGGGAGAGTGGACATGATGACTCCTCGATAAGGTTATGGGTGGCGCCAGCGCTGGGTGCGATCCAGCAAGGCGCGGCTCAGAAAGAGCTGGAGCAGCTTGATGGTGGCGGCGGCCAGCAGGATCAGGGTGGCCATGGCGGCGGCCG
>NZ_JRGK01000182.1 GCF_000764645.1 Aeromonas finlandensis | reverse complement strand
CATCTTGGAATGCATTTTTTACTACGTAAAGAGATGCCGTTCGACTATGTGTTGAGATAAGCACTGGCTGAGTGGGGGGGTGTGGTCGTTCATAAGCAAAGAAAAATGTGAATGATGAGCATGCTGCTATTATGATGGTCGTTGTTAAACCGAAAAATAGAGTTCTGCGCTTGGTTGGTGGCAGATTTTTGATGACAACATCATGTTTTATTTCATCTTCAGTTATTGTACTGATATTGGCTATCACCATGTAACCAACGCGAGGTATTGTCTCTATCACATTGTTATAGCCAAGAGTATCAAATTTTCGCCGCAGTGATAATACAACTCGATTCAAGTTGGTATTGGCGCTGTCTTGCCTTGGCCATAAAAAATCCAACAATTCATTTCTTTGTACGACATTGCCTGCATCCTTACATAAACGGGCAAGTAAATCGGTTTCTTTGTTGCTCAGCTTTATTTCTCGACCGGGCACATGTAATTTGAATAAAGATGGCGTAAAAATGAGTGCATCATTGATGCGATAGATGATGTCCACGATAACTTTTGCCCATGAGTAGATAAAATATAAAGAAACAATAGCATATATTTATCATGCAGTGGTTGATAAGTCCAGAATATATCTTATTTCAGTTATTTTTTCGGTAAAACTATGAGTTTTTATGTGGTTTAATGGTGTACATATTTTTTAAAAATTAAAAATCATAGAGTTAGGAGCGTGGCGGATTATTGTTGCTTGTGTCAAAAAATATTTTTTGAATCCCCAAAACGAAGAAAAACGTTTGTTTTATGGCAGTGTGGCGATGGCTTGCAATGATTCTGTTCATGAGCGGTTGGAATGGATGTAAATGTATATTTCAATGGTGTTTAGAGTGCCAACAATAGTGTGAGTTAAAAGGGAGCTTGGTTATTTAAATCCGGCATATAGGCGATAAAGGATGGTTGTTTTATGGCTTTAATTAAAGCCAACTTAATGGCTGGTCATGCTGCCATGTCTTGATGTGATATGCAGAAGATGGCCACTGTGAGTGAGCTAATCATTCGGATCTTTATGATTGGCCCAATACGGGATCTCACCAGATACAGATCCATTCTTGATTTTGTGGCGTTCATGCCGACTTTTCGAAATCACTGAGATCGATATCCGGATACGAGTCTCTGTTCTCAACGTGCTGGTTTTCTCTCCTCGCATCGCCCCTGGCAGTAACGAAGGCAGAAAGCCAGCTTGAACCGCCAGCTTTTCATGTCTTGTTGAGGAGTTGCGACACTTCTTCAGCCATTCGAAGCACCGCTCTGCGACATGTCGCCTGCGATAACGTGCTTTGTCTAATACCAGTGGACGTCTCTTATGGTGCCGCCGCTGGTCGCGGCACTTCGCGATGAGCGCTTTTATCCTGCTGCACCAGATAGGGGCCGGAGTCGTCGCTAGTTGAATGTGAGTCGGGAGAAAACAGGGGGGGGTTGCTTGCTGCGAGAGGAATGTGCGAGAGCATGCAGTGAGAGAGGGCTAGATCAGCTTGAAACAATGAAGAGATAGATGTGAAAAAGCCCAGCCATAAGGCTGGGCTTTAGAAGATGGCTCCCTCGACAGGACTTGAACCTGTGACATACGGATTAACAGTCCGCCGTTCTACCGACTGAACTACGAGGGAATTGGCTCCTCCTACTGGACTTGAACCAGTGACATACGGATTAACAGTCCGCCGTTCTACCGACTGAACTAAGGAGGAATTGCCTGTCTCGTTAAGACGGGGCGAATATTAATGACCAAGGCGACGGGTGTCAACCCGCGAACTCACCGAAAACCGGATTTTCGGACTGTTTGCCCAAAAGTTGTGCTTTGTGGTTTATTTTCAGCACAATCAGTCCCTTGCCATCACTTTGGCAGATAGGAGCAGGGGCATTTGTTCGGTTCGCATCAACCTGATGATGCCTGCATGATGTCGCGAACGTGCTGGCAACCAGGTGAGGCTCAAATGGTAATCTTTGCAGCTAAAAGGGGGAGAGCAATCGTCAACATCGGCGATTTGGCAGCAAATAGGCCAAATAATGGGTGAGCGCGCGTTTCATTGATCCTGCCCATCGAAAAAATGGCCCGTCTGGAGTAAGGTGACGCAGGATACCATCGCCGCGTCGACACTCCTGCCGGCCCTTGATGATGATCGGGCGCCGGATCTCTCCGGCCTTTATCTCCCTCTTCTGGTATTACGATATACATGCACAAGCAAGCCTCTTTAAATAGCGTGAAGCTCGCCATAGCCTTACGCCAGTCCTGTATTGATGAACCCTACAGCATGGCCCGCTTCGGCCGTGATCTTATCGCCGGTGTGACGGTGGGCATCATTGCCATCCCGCTCGCCATGGCGCTGGCCATCGCCAGCGGTGTGCCGCCGCAACACGGTCTCTATACCGCCATCATCGCCGGTATTGTGATCGCCGTGACCGGTGGCTCCCGTTACTCCATCTCCGGCCCGACCGCCGCCTTTGTGGTGATCCTCTATCCGGTCGCCCAGCAGTTCGGGGTCGGTGGCCTGTTGATGGCGACCCTTATCTCCGGCCTCTTTCTGGTGGCGATGGGGATGGCCCGTCTTGGCCGCCTCATCGAGTACATTCCACCGTCAGTGACGCTGGGCTTTACCGGTGGTATCGCCATCGTGATCGCCACCTTGCAGATCAAGGACTTCTTTGGCCTGAGCGTGCCCGAGATGCCGGAAACCTATCTGGGCAAGGTCGAAGCGCTGGTCGCCGCCCTGCCAAGCTGGCAGTGGGGCGATACCCTGGTGGGGGTCGCAACGCTGGCCGTGCTGCTGCTCTGGCCGCGCTTGCGTCTGCCGGTGCCCGGCCACCTGCCCGCGGTGCTGGTCGGGGTGGGTCTGGGTTTTGGCCTCCATTACTTTGGGGTAGATGTGGCCACCATCGGCAGCAAGTTCAGCTATACCCTGGCCGATGGCACCCAGGGAATGGGGATCCCGCCCATCGCGCCAACCCTGGTGATGCCCTGGGCCTTGCCCGGGCCGGATGGCTTGCCGGTTGAATGGAACCTGGCGGCCCTTGAGCGGCTGCTGCCTGCCGCCTTCTCCATGGCGATGCTGGGGGCGATCGAATCGCTGCTCTGTGCCGTGGTGCTGGATGGCATGACCGGTCGCAAACATAGCTCCAATGCCGAGCTGGTGGGGCAGGGGCTTGGCAACATCTTCGCCCCCTTCTTTGGCGGCATTACCGCCACCGCCGCCATCGCCCGCTCTGCCGCCAACGTGCGTGCCGGCGCTACATCCCCCATCTCGGGGATCATCCATGCGCTGGTGGTGCTGGCCGCCATTCTGGTGCTGGCGCCCTGGCTCTCCTGGTTGCCGCTCTCGGCCATGGCCGCCTTGCTGCTCATCGTGGCCTGGAACATGAGTGAAGCGCACAAGGTGGTGGAGCTGATCCGTCGCGCCCCCAAATCCGACGTGCTGGTGCTGCTGGTCTGCCTGTCACTCACCGTCATCTTCGACATGGTCATCGCCATCACCTTCGGGGTGATCCTGGCCTCCCTGCTCTTTATGCGCGAAATCGCCAAGATGACCAAACTGCACGATTTGGCCGAGCACAAGCGCTATGCCCATGAGGTGCCGGACAACGGTCTGCTCTACAAGATCAACGGCCCGCTCTTCTTTGCAGCGGCCGAACGGGTCTTTGCCGAGCTGGAAGCACAAGTGAAAGGGCACCAGGTGCTGGTGTTGCAGATGGAGGCGGTCTCCATCCTCGATGCGGGCGGCCTGTCTGCCTTCCTCCACTTTGGCAAGCAGATGGCCAAAGC
>NZ_JRGK01000181.1 GCF_000764645.1 Aeromonas finlandensis | reverse complement strand
GCAGAGCACTGGCCCGCTCGCGCAGCTGTTTGTGGTCGATGCTGCCAAAACGGGTACGGGGTTCGCGGCCCAGAAAGATGTTGGCAGCGATGGAGAGCTCCGGCAGCAGGTTCAGCTCCTGGTGGATGATGCTGATCCCTTGATCTTGAGAGTCGCGGGGGCCCTTGAAGTGGACTGGCTGACCGCGATAGCTGACGCTGCCCGCATCGGCCTGATAGATACCGGTCAGCACCTTCATCAGGGTGGATTTGCCGGCGCCATTTTCACCGAGCAGGGCCATCACCTGGCCCGGATAGACCCGCAGACCCGCTTCGTCGAGGGCGCGGACACCGGGGAAGGTCTTGACGATCCCGGTCAGCTCCAGAATGGGTGAGAGGGGGGAGGTTGTGCTCATTTGCAGCTTCCTTGAAGAGGCTTAAAACGCCACACCGGCGCAGAGGATCAGGTTGGCGTAGGGAGTTACCTCGCCGCTGCGTACGATAGCCTTGCTCTGGCGGGAGCGGGTTTTGAACTCCTCGTGCAGGCAGTATTCGATAGTGATGGGCTTGCCCTGGGCGGCTGCGTGGGCCTCAAGCTGATCGATCAGCGCCTGATGGGCAGCGGGGCTGATCTGCTTGATCTCGCTCGCCATGATCACCTTCTCCACCACCAGATCGGTGAGCAGGGCGGTCAGCACTGTGCCGAGGCTGGGAGTGCCCGCCATCAGCGCCAGATCGATCCGCTCAGGACCAGCCGGAATGGGCAAGCCTGCATCGCAGACGGTGATCTCGTCGGTGTGGCCCATCTGTGCTACCAGAGCACTCAGGGGAGCATTGAGCAGTACGCCTCGTTTCATACAGCACCTCATCAGGCCTTGGCCCGTCAATCTGTGAACCGCCAGGCAACCGGTTACGCAACCGGTTGCGTCATGGCGAAAAGATAGGCTTTTTACAAAGGAAGGGCCACGGCAAAACCACGGAAATGTGAAAACGATCTCAAAGGCGGGAGAAGAAGTGCAGGGGAGGAGGCAGGAAGGGTGTCAGCAGAGCCCTGACACCCTTGTTATTCATCGAGCTATTGATTTTATGGTTAGTTGGCCAGAGCTTTGGCGACCGCCGGACGGCTCAGCATGCGGCGATAATGATCAGCCACTTTGGGGAATTCACTGATCTCGACCCCATCGCTTTTCAGCCAGCCAGCGACCACGAACAGATAGATATCCGCCACGCTGAACTGCTCGCCGAGCACCCAGGGGCCGGCCAGATAGTGCTGCTCAATCTGATCAAAGCCATCGCGCATATTGCTGGCGACTTTCTGCTGCATGGCGGCAATGGCCTGCTCGTCATCGGCCCAACGGCTGCCACGGCGACCGTGGGCGTGGGAGACATGCACGGTGGAGGCGAGGAAACTGTTGACCTCCTGCATACGGGCCAGCAGGAACGGGTTGTCCAGCGGCGCCAGTTTGGCATCGGGGAAGCGCTGCGCCACATAGAGCAGCAGGGCCGGGGTCTCGGTAAGGGTGCCCTGCTCGGTGATCAGGGCAGGCACCCGCCCTTTGGGGTTGATGGCAAGATATGCGGGGTCACGCTGCTCCCCTGCGGCGAGGTTGACGAGACGGGGTTGGAAAGGGGCATTCGCTTCCAGCAGGGCAATCTGCACGGCCATGGCACAGGTGCCGGGAGCGAAAAAGAGGGTCAGATCGGACATGAATACTCCTGATTGGCTCAGGCCACCCGCGATATCGGCGAAAGATTGCTTCGCGGAGCACCACGGGCAGTCATGAAAAAAGAGAGGGGGCAACGCTTGCCCCCCCAACCAATCTACACCCCTGAGGGGTGATGAAAAAGTGCAGAATTAATCGGCTTGGCCACCTTGTTATTCGCCCACCCCCTAAGCCCTCGGCCAAGAGCACGAGCCCACTGGTGCTGAGTTGGATGGGATCGAAGGGGTGCACCGCAATTATTATCAATAAGACAGAGTCTTATTCCCCATATAGCTTAATTTCCAACACATTTGTGATGGCACTGCCATTCCAGTGGTATTCCAGATGCTGGGCTTGGTGGATCTTGGTGACCAGACGGGGGCGATAGAGCACATGGCAGTTATGACCGCTGTGGCGCACAGAGCGGTAGTGGATACCGTCCATCCCCCGGGTTTTCTGCTCTTGGGCGAAAGCTTGGGATTGACCATAGTTGGTCGCGTGATAAAGCGGGGTGGAGAGAAATTCCGTGCGGGTAATATCGACCAGCTTGGCGTTGAACTCGGTATAGATGACCCGCATCTGCACTTTCTGAGTGGGTTCGTTGGTGTAGCCGAATACCCGCTCCTGATGATAGACCGTCTCTTTGATGGCAGTATCGAGCAGGGGGGCACAGTAGTAACCGCCGAAATCGCCAGTGGTGAATCGGGCTCCTTCCGGGTTGATATGGGTGAAGGCAGCCATCACATAGCTGCTGCCATTTAGCCCCACCAACCAATCC
>NZ_JRGK01000180.1 GCF_000764645.1 Aeromonas finlandensis | reverse complement strand
GTGACCGCGTGGTGGTTGCGCTGGACAAGGTGAATGTCCCGGCTGCTCCATCCGGCATGGCCGCCATGCTGCAAGGTCAGCTGGGTCAGGGTAAAGCCCAGGTGGATTACAAGTCTCTGATCGACGAGCTGCGCAAAGCGGCCAAGATCGAGTACTTCACCAGTGTGGAAGCGACCGTCGAGTAATCGGCACTGCGCAACCCATTGAAAACGGCTCCTTGATGGAGCCGTTTTTTTATCTGTGGGCGGCGAGAGATATACTCAAGCTCTGCTCTCTGCTCTCTGCTCTCTGCTCTCTGCTCTCTGCTCTTTACTGTTTTCGCTTTGCTCTGCGGCTTTCTGTAGTCGTACCTGAGTCATATGCCATATCAGTCGTCTAAACACGGGATATAAAAAAACCGGCACCTGAGTGCCGGTTTTTCATTGCGAGGGTGTGCAGGGCAGAGGTTATACCACGCCCTGGGTGCGCAGGTAATCCTCGTAGGTACCGCCGAAGTCGCGGATACCATCTTCGCTCAGCTCCAGAATGCGGGTCGCCAGCGAGGAGACGAATTCGCGGTCGTGGGAGACAAAGATCAGGGTGCCCTTGTACATCTCGAGTGCCAGGTTCAAGGATTCGATAGATTCCATGTCCAGGTGGTTGGTCGGCTCATCCATGATCAGGATGTTGGGACGCTGCATCATCAGCTTGCCGAACAGCATACGGCCCTGTTCACCACCGGAGAGCACCTTGACCGGCTTTTTGATATCGTCCTGAGTGAACAGCAGACGACCGAGGATAGAGCGAACTGCCTGCTCATCTTCGTTCTCCTGTTTCCACTGGGCCATCCAGTCAAACACATTAAGATCGGTGTTGAAGTCTTCGGCGTGATCCTGGGCGTAGTAGCCAATCTGGGCATTCTCGGACCACTTGATGGTGCCGGTATCCGGTGCCAACTCTCCGACCAGGGTTTTGATCAGGGTCGATTTACCGATACCGTTAGTACCCAGAATGGCGACCTTTTCACCCACTTCCAGCATCATGTTGAGGCCCTTGAACAGGGGCGCCTCGCCGTAGCCTTTGGATACACCTTCGATCTCCAGGATATTGCGGTAGAGCTTCTTCTCCTGCTCGAAGCGGATGAAGGGGTTCTGACGGCTGGAGACCTTCACTTCCTCAATCTTGATCTTGTCGATCTGCTTGAGGCGGGAGGTGGCTTGGCTGGACTTGGAGGCGTTGGCACTAAAACGGGAGACGAAGGATTGCAGATCGGCGATCTGGGCCTTCTTCTTGGCGTTGTCGGCCAGCAGACGCTCGCGGGCCTGAGTGGCGGCCAGCATGTAGTCATCGTAGTTGCCCGGATAGACGCGCAGCTCGCCGTAGTCCAGATCCGCCATGTGAGTACAGACGGAGTTCAGGAAGTGACGGTCGTGAGAGATGATGATCATGGTGCTTTCACGATCATTGAGCACCTGCTCCAGCCAGCGAATGGTGTTGATATCCAGGTTGTTGGTCGGTTCGTCCAGCAGCAGGATGTCAGGGTTGGAGAACAGCGCCTGTGCCAGCAGCACCCGCAGTTTCCAGCCCGGGGCCACTTCACTCATCGGGCCGTTGTGCTGCTCGATAGGAATACCGGCACCCAGCAGCAGCTGACCGGCACGCGCTTCGGCGGTGTAGCCGTCATATTCAGCGACCAGCCCTTCCAGCTCGGCAGCCTTCATGTAGTCGTCATCGGTCGCTTCGAGGTTGGCGTAGATGGCATCACGCTCGGCAATCGCCGCCCACAGCTCGGTGTGACCCATCATGACCACGTCCAGAACACGGGTATCTTCGTAGGCGAACTGATCCTGGCGCAGCTTACCGATGCGCTCATTGACGTCCAGGCTCACATTACCGCCGCTGGGCTCAAGATCGCCGCCGAGGATCTTCATAAAGGTGGACTTGCCACAGCCGTTGGCGCCAATAAGGCCATAGCGGTTGCCGCCGCCAAACTTGACGTTGATGTTCTCGAACAGCGGCTTGGCGCCGAATTGCATGGTGATGTTATTGCTGCTTAACATATGGTTTAAATTAAATCCTTAATTATCAATGCATTATTGCATTGCTTAGAAACTTTGGGGCGCTATTGGGGCAAATGCCCATTTTTTTGCATTGCGCTCCAGATCACGTCGGCCTCACTGCGGCTTGCGGACTCGATCCATTTTCCGTAGACCTCTTGCAACATCCTTGCTGAGTTATGGCCCATTTGTTCAGCTATGAACGCAAGATTTCCGTGAGCAGTAATATTCCAACTGGCAAAAGTATGCCGAAGTTGATAGGCACGACGATACCGAACCCCTGACTTATTGATTGCTGCCCGCCATGGAGCCACCAAGAAAACACCGGAGTAAAACGGTGGTCTACCTGGGACAAGTTTGGTTGGGCGAAATACTGGGCGCAATGTTTGGCGCACGATCATGCCACCTGGTAAGTGCATGTCAATCTTTGTGTCCGAAAGTGACCCAGTTATCTGCAATTGTGCCTGTAGTGCGGCCAGGGCTGGCGGCATCAGATGCACTATTCGTGTGCGATTTGTCTTTGGCAGTTTGAATTGCATCTGCTGTTGAGTAATGTTGCGACGAATGTTGATCACTTGCTGCTCAAAATCGACATCCCCCCAGCTAAGAGCACGTAATTCACCGGGACGGATACCAGTGTAGGCC
>NZ_JRGK01000018.1 GCF_000764645.1 Aeromonas finlandensis | reverse complement strand
GACCAGGGGCGAGCGCCGTGCCACCTGGGCGCTCGGCTCCGTCTTCTCGTTGCGCATGCTCGGCATGTTTATGGTGCTGCCGGTGCTGACCACCTATGGCATGTCTCTCGCGGGGGCCTCCGAGGCGTTGATTGGCCTTGCCATCGGCATCTACGGCATGACCCAGGCGCTGTTCCAGATCCCGTTTGGTCTGCTCTCCGACAAGGTGGGCCGCAAGCCCCTCATCGTCGGCGGCCTGCTGATGTTTGCCCTCGGCAGCGTGATCGCGGCGCTGACCCACACCATCTGGGGGGTCATCCTCGGCCGCGCCCTGCAGGGGAGTGGCGCCATCTCCGCCGCCGTGATGGCACTCTTGTCTGATCTCACCCGCGAGCAGAACCGCACCAAGGCGATGGCTTTTATCGGGGTGAGCTTTGGCATCACTTTCGCCATCGCCATGGTGACCGGCCCCCTCATTACCCACGCGCTGGGGCTCTCCGGCCTGTTCTGGCTGATCGCCCTGCTGGCGCTGGCGGGCATCGCCGTCACCCTCTGGCTGGTGCCGACCCCGAGCGACCACCTGCTCAATCGCGAGTCCGGCATGGTGAAAGGGGGGATGCGCACAGTGCTGACCAACCCGCGCCTGCTCAAACTCAACTTCGGCATCCTCTGCGTACACACCTTGCTGATGTCGAGCTTCGTGGCGCTGCCGCCGCTGCTGGAGCGCGCCGGTTTGCCCCGCGACAGCCAGTGGCAGGCCTATCTGGTCACCATGCTGATCGCCTTCGTCAGCGTGGTGCCGTTCATCATCTATGCCGAGAAGCGCAGAAAGATGAAGCTTGTGTTCCAGATCTGCGTGCTGGTGATGCTCATCGCCGAGCTGGTGCTCTGGCAAAGCGGGCTGCAACTGTGGGGCCTGCTCGCCGGCTTGCAGATCTTCTTTATCGGTTTCAACGTGATGGAGGCGCTGCTGCCATCCCTTATCAGCAAGGAGTCGCCCCCCGGCTACAAGGGCACCGCCATGGGGATCTACTCCACCAGCCAGTTTATCGGGGTGGCCATTGGCGGCAGCCTCGGCGGTCTGCTCTACAGCCAGGGTGGTGCAGCGCTGGTATTTGGCGGCTGCGCCGCGCTGGCGCTGGTCTGGCTCGGGGTCAGCCTCACCATGCAGGAGCCCCCTTACGTGAGCAGCCTGCGCATCGTGCTGCCGGACGGGGTGGAGGCCAACGGGGCGCTGGAGCAGAAGATCCGCGCCTGCGACGGGGTGAGCGACGTGCTGCTTGCCGCGTCCGAGCGCTCCGTCTATGTCAAGGTGGACAGCAAGCGCATCAGTCGCCGGGATCTGGAGCTGCTGGTCATCGACGGCTGGCACTGATCGCGCTAAGCTCGGTTCGGATCTGCAACTACTTGTTTTTGAAAACAGTCCGGAGGCGCAATGAACTGGTATATCTCGGTCCTCAAGCAATATGCAGTATTTAGCGGGCGGGCTCGCCGCACCGAATACTGGATGTTCGTGCTGTGCAACATCATCGTCATGCTGTTGCTTGGCATGGTGGACAAACTGATTGGCGGCGACAACGAACTGATCAGCTCCATCTACTCGCTGGCGGTATTGCTGCCATCGCTGGCGGTAGCGGCCCGTCGCCTGCACGACACCGACCGCAGCGGCTGGTGGCTGCTGATTGGGCTTATCCCCATTATCGGCACCCTGGTGCTTATCTACTTTATGGTCTGCAACGGTCAGCAGGGGCCGAACCGCTTCGGTGACGATCCCAAAGCGGGCCCCTCGCAGGGCTTTATCGCCAGCTAGTGCGGTGAATCGCGCGAAAAGGGAGGGAGGCATGATGCCTCCCTCTTTCATTGTTGGGCGTCAAGAGGCGCGCCAGAATGGTCTGTCACCGAGCACGGTCGCCCGATGCATGATGCGCCGGGCTGGCAGATAGTCGGCGTTGGCGTAGTGCTGGGTGACCCGGTTATCCCAGATGGCGATGTCGTGCTCCCGCCAGCGCCAGCGCACCTGATACTCGGGCTTGGTGATATGGCGGAACAGGAAGGTGAGCAGCGCCTCGCTCTCTTGCCTCGGCAAGTCGGGCAGGCGGGTGGTGAACCCTTCATTGACGAACAGCGCCTGACGGCCACTGAGGGGATGGGTGCGGATCACCGGGTGGCGCAAGGGAGGATGGCGGGCCACCGCCTCCTGCCAGCGTCCGTACTCCTCCGGGCTACCGTTGTGGCGATGGGCCGGGAATGACTTGCTGAAGTCGTGTTCGGCCTCCAGTCCCGCCAGCAGCTGTTGCAGCCTTGGGGAGAGCCCCTCGAAGGCGGCGATGCCGCTGGCCCACAGGGTGTCTCCGCCGACCGGCGGCAACTGCTTGGCGGCCAGAATGGCCAGCGCCGGGGGCGTCTCGATGAAGGTCACATCGGTGTGCCAGTTGTCGTTGTCCGGTGGATTCTCGTCGTGGGTGTCGAGCACGATGATCTCTTCGGCCTCGGGCGCATGGGGATAGACGGGATGGATGTGCAGATCGCCGAAGCGGTTGGCCAGCGCCCGTTGGGCCAGAGGGGTGATGGGCTGATCCCGAAAGAACAGCACCTGATGGCTCAACAGGGCCTGATGGAGCTGCTCGAAGTGGCTTTCGCGCAAAGGCTCAGCCAGTTGGATGCCGCTGACCTCAGCGCCGATGTGGGGGCCAAGGGGGGTAATTTGCAGGGTATTGCTCATAGTCCTTCTCCATGCCACGGCGTCAGGCGACGCTGCAGCGCACGTAAACCAAGTTCCAGAATGAAGGCGATCAGCGCGATCACCAGAATGCCCGCCAGCACCACGTCGGTGGCGAGAAACTCGCCGGCGGATTGCACCATAAAGCCCACGCCACGGGTGGCGGCGATGAGTTCGGCTGCCACCAGGGTGGACCAGCCGACCCCGAGCCCGATGCGCAGCCCGGTCAAAATTTCCGGCAGGGCGCCGGGCAGGATGACGTGCCATAACACTTGCCAGCGGGTGGCGCCCAGCGCCTGGGCGGCCCGCAGCCGCACCTGCTGGGCGCTCTGCACCCCCGCCAGGGTTGCCATGGCCACCGGCGCGAAGATGGCGAGATAGATGAGCAGCACCTTTGAGGTCTCGCCTATGCCAAACCAGATCACCATGAGCGGCAGATAGGCGAGCGGCGGTACCGGCCGGTAGAGCTCGATCAGCGGATCCAGCATGCCGCGCACTGTGGGGTTCAGCCCCATGGCAATTCCCACCGTGACCCCGCACAGGGCCGCCGCCGTCAGCGCGATCAGGATGCGTTGCAAGCTGGCCGCGAGGTGTTGCCACAGGGTGGCATCCATGAAGCCCTGCGGCCCGGCGATGGTGATCAATTGGCGCAACACCTGCTCGGGGGGCGGCAAAAACAGTGGGCTTATCCAGCCAAGGTGCGCCACCAGCCACCAGAGGGTCAGCAGGGTGGTCAGACTAAGCAGGCTCACGCCAAGCCGGTGTGACAGGGGCCAGCGCAGGCGCACCTTGGCGGGGAGTGCCGGGGATGAGAGGGCGGCCGTCATGCAAACACCTCCCGTTCGGCGAAGACCCGGCCGAGCACGTATTCACGCTGCTCGATGAAGGCCGGATCCGACTTGATGCTGCGGCACGACTCTCCGGCGGCGAAGCGGCGGCCAAAATTCAGGGTCAGCCGCTCGGTGATCCGGCCCGGGGCGGGGGAGAGCAGTACCAGTTCGGTAGCCATGAATACCGCCTCCTCGATGTCGTGGGTGATGAGCAGCACCTGGCGGCGCTGCTCATGCCACAGGCGCAACAGCAGGGTCTGCATCTGCTCGCGGGTAAATGCGTCGAGAGCGCCGAAGGGCTCGTCGAGCAGCAGCAGTTGCGGCTGGGTGGCCAGCGCCCGGGCGATGCCGACCCGCTGGCGCTGGCCGCCGGAGAGCTGCCAGATGGGTTTGGCATGGGCCTCCTCCAGCCCCACCTTGCGCAGCATGGACAGGGCCCTTGCTTCGCGTTCCGGGCGGGGCAGACCAGCCAGCTGTAGCCCGAAGGCCACGTTGTCCAGCACGTTGCGCCAGGGCAGCAGTCCCTCGTGCTGGAACACCACCCCCCGCTCGGCGCCGGGGCCGGTCACCGGCTTGCCTTGCAGGCTGATCTGGCCCTGATGGTGGGTGAGAAAGCCGGCGATCAGGTTGAGCAGAGTGGTCTTGCCGCAGCCGGAGGGGCCGAGTACCACCATCAGCTCCCCCGCTTCCAGCGTGAGGTTGATGTTGTCGAGCACCCGTTTGCCGTCGTAGTCGGCGCAAAGGTGGGTGAGTTGCAGCATGGCAGCCTCCTGGTTACTTGGCGCCATTCAGCGGGCCTGGGTCTTGACGAAACGGTCGGTCACGTACTGGCTGTAATCGCTGCCAGCGCTCTGCACCTTGCCCTGCTCCTTGAGGAAGCGGGCCGTGTCCACTATGGTCCGGTTCACCAGCGCGGCGAGCTCGTCGCTCTGCTGCCGGGCAGTCAGGTAGGTGTTGCCTTTGACCAGTCCGGGCACGTCCGTGGCCGGTACACCGCTCAGTTTTGCCAGCTTGGCGAGGTTGTCCGGTTGTGCCAGCCAGCCTGCCGGGTTGTCCAGATAGCCGCGTTGGGCTGCCAGGGTGCTGTCGACGAAGGCCTGCACCACCTCGGGGTGAGCCTTGGCGAACTCCTTGCGGACCACCCACACATCGAGGGTGGGCGCGCCCCATTCCCCCACCTGGGCCGAGTCGGTCAGCACCTTGCCCTCCCGGGTCAGTTCATTGAGGGCTGGCGCCCAGACGTAGGCTCCATCGATGTCACCCCGTTGCCAAGCGGCGATGATGGCCGGTGGTTGCAGATTCACTATCTGCAGGCTGGCCGGATCCACCCCCCAGTGTCTGAGGGCGGCCAGCAGGCTGTAGTGGGTGGTGGAGGTAAAGGGCACGGCGATGCGTTTGCCAGCCAGAGCCTTGGGGGAGGCGAGATCCGGTTTGACCACCAGCGCCTCCGAATTGCCGAGTCTGGAGGCGAGCAGGAACACCTCGATGGGCACCTGCTGGCTGGCGGCCACCGCCAGCGGGCTGGAACCGATGTTGCCGATCTGCACGTCGCCGGAGGCGAGTGCCCGCACCACGCTGGCGCCGCTGTCGAACTTGAGCCACTTGACCGTGGCGCCACTGTTGCGGGCAAAGGTGTTGTCGGCCTGGGCCACCTTGGCCGGTTCGGCGGAGGTCTGATAGGCCACTGTCACCTCGACGGCGTGGGCCTGCAGGCTGAGGAGAGAGAGGGCCGCCAGCCAGAGAGAATATCCTTTTCTTATCATGATGCTATTCCGTTGTCAGGGGTGTGGAATAGCCGTTTTCCCATTTATCGGTCTGACAATGAAATAACGAAAATATTGTTATGGTGAGCAATGGTTCTTAGAAAAAGAGCGGTAAATCAATGCGTTTATTTATATATCCCAATAATTGAAGTCGATATTCATCAGCTGGGAAACGTCGTCTGAATATATTTCTCGCTGAGAGAGAACGCCCGATAAATGGAGGTATGGCCACCTCGCTTTATCAGACAAAAGACGGGGCTATGAGCGATAGCGGTAAAACGCAAGCCGTTTGTGGCAATGCTAAAACCCGCCAGATTGGCGGGTTTTATGGTCTATCACGGCTGGTGCAGTGTGAACCCGGCTGATCAACGCTCAATCAGCGGGGCCGAGCGGTAGCTCCACATGCCGTAGGTGCGCAGGGCATCGCGGTAGATGCCGAGCAGCTCGCTCTCGCTCGGGGTGGCCAGCTCCTCGAGGGGTTTGTCGGGGTAGCTGACGCTCACCACCTTGATGTTGGCCGGGCCAATCTGGTCGCAGGCGATTTCCAGCACCGTCTGACCCCGGCGCACATGGCTGGCGGAGCTCACCAGCACCGCATAGTCGATCTGGTGGCGGGCGAGGGCATAGGCGCTGTAGAGGGCGTTATCCACCGTGCTGGTGGCGTAGTTCTCCTCGATGAGGCGGCTGCGGTCGATGCCGTGGTTGGCCAGCCAGTCCGCCATCAGCTTGCCCTCGGTCTGGCGGTTCTGCGGCACGCCGCCAGTCAGGATGAGCAGCGCCTCCGGGTCGGCCTTGGCCAGCGCCAGAGTGGTTTGCAGGCGGCCCAGCAGGATCTTGTCCATGGTGCCGTCGGGATTGAGGGCGTAGCCCAGGGTGACGATGGCGCGCTTGCCCTCCTGGGTGGCCTTGAGCTGATCCCCGGTCAGTTCGGTCTGCAGCGCCGTGGTGGTCACCCGCTGCACCCGGGCGATGATCTCCTCCAGATCGGCGGCGCGGCCACTGTTGCGATCCGCTACTTTCGCCAGATAGCTGCGGGAGGCCTCCTTGTTACCCTTCACCAGCTGCCAGATGGCGAGATAGCTGTTGATGTCGAGATCATCGGGGGCGACGGCCTGCGCCTGCTCCAGCAAGGTGATGGCGCGGCTCAGGTTGCCGTTGTAGATCTGGGCGTTGGCCGCCGAGATCAGCAGGTCGGTGCGGTAGGGCTCGAGCTGGTAGGCGGCCAGCAGCCGCTCGGTCACCAGCGCCATATTGCTCGGCATCTTGGCGGTAAAACCGGCGTGGGAAATTTTGGCTGGCGACTTGTAGATCTGCAGCGCTTCGCCGAGCAGCATGTCTACCGCCTGGCGTTTGCTCACCAGGGTATTGAGGTCGTGCTCCATCTGCATCGAGCTCTCGGCGGCCTGCAGGGCGAGGGGAGAGAGGGCCAGCAGGCTGCTCAGGGTCAGGGCGAGAAGGGTCTGTTTCATCCGGTGATTCCTCTGTCGGGCTGAATCGCGCGGTGGCGCACCGGTTTGCGGGCCGATGCGACAAGGCAAAAGTGCGTCAATTCAGTCTGTTAGTGCCAAAGAGGGGGCAATATACCAGCTATCGGGGCGGCAAACTGTGAGTCGGGAGGGTCGTCGGGGGATGAAAACGCGCCGCGGAAGGCGCCAGAAAAGGGCAGGGGGCGGGTGATCCCCCCCTGCGGAGGTCTCGATCTATCTGTTTACAAGATAGATTGAGGCAACATCTATCTATCTGTCTTGGCGGTTATTCCCACATCGGAGAGACATCGGCTTCCAGCTCATCCTGCTGTTCCTGTGACAGGTCGCTGAAGAAGTCGAGGTTGGTCTTTTCCTCCACCTCGTGCACCGAGACCCGGTAGTTGGCGATCTCACTGGGGGGGATATTCTCTTGCGGCAGGATAAAGGCAATGGCCTCCATGTTGTTATGATCCAGCACGATCTTGAAGTATTCGCTCGGGATCCTGACGCCATTACCTATTGAGTCTTCCGAGCCATAAAAGATGGGGCCGGTGATCACCTGGATATCCTTGCGGGCAATGGCCCATTTGCGGGTCTTCTCTTCCAGCACGCGCCACGCCTTCTGGTTGAGTTCGGGGAGTTGCGGGGTCATGTTGCTCAGCAGGAAGCTCTGTTTCATGGTGATGTTGGTGGCTGCCATGTCGGCAGCGGGGGCCTGATGGCCGCGGTCATAGCGAAGGCCATTCTTGTCTGTCTCTTTGTAGTCGGCGAGGGTAGCCCGAAATTCGTACTGGATCTCCTTGTCTTCGGCGAAGGCATTTTTGCGCTTGACCTTGCCCTGTGCACTCTTATCGGTCATCTGGTAGGAGACCCAGTCAGACACCTTGTTTTGATAGTTGTAGCCTGCGGCATACCCTTCACGGCACAACAGTTGATCCGATTCGGAGGGGATGCCATCGCGTACGTGTTCACCACACTCCCAGTGGGCTGCCAGCAAGGGACTCGCGCTGAGGGTGAGGGCAATAGCCAGAACCAATTTATTGATTTTTATCATTTTTGTGATGCTCCAGTTTAGTAGGCGGAGCCATTTGACCTGAGATCGGATCAGTACTTCAATTGCTGTTTTTTTAAACGTTCAAAAATTGTGACGACTCGCCAAAAACGGTGATGTGACTGGTTAATATGTTTTAAATCAATGAGTTGTCTAGATGGATGATGTGCGGTTAGTTGGCAGATAACGAAAGGGGCCCGTGATGGGCCCCTTGTTGCGAGTGGGTCTGGCTGCTATCAGGCGGCGTGAGTCTGGTCGCCTTGAGTGCGGGCCAGCAGACCGTCCGGATTGTGAATCGCCTCTTTGGTTTTCACATCGATGATCTCGATATCCTTGAAGCGTTCGCGGTATTTGATGGCCACATCGTGAGCGAAGATAACGTAGCGTGCGTTGGCGACATCCTTGGCGGTGATGCGGTTGATGATGCCGTTGGCGCCCTGGGTCTCGACCTTGATCTTGATCCCCTGCTTGGCTGCGGCCTTCTGCAGGCTCTTGGCGGCCAGGAAGGTGTGAGCCACACCGGACGGGCAGGCAGTGATGGCCAGAATGTCAGCTTCACCTTCCGCTTCGATAGCCTGGTAGTCGGCTTCCGGAGTGGTGACGGTATCTTCTTCGGTGACCGGTTTCTTCAGCAGGTTGACGATGATGGCAGTGGTCAGGGCGCCGAGGATGGTACCCAGGATGTAACCCATCTTGCCTTCAACAACCGGCAGGACAATCCAGCCACCCCAGGGGGCGTGGTTGATACTGTGCATCATGAAGCCGGTGATGTTGCCGACGATACCGCCTGCGACGATGGCCGGGATAACACGTACGGGGTCAGCAGCGGCGAACGGGATGGCGCCTTCACTGATACCGATCATGCCCATGATGGCGGCTGCTTTACCGGATTCACGCTCCTCTTTCTTGTAACGCTTCGGAGACATGAAGGTGGCCAGTGCCATACCCAGCGGCGGTACACAGATGGCGATACCGACACCACCCATCAGCCAGGGTTGGGTGTTGACCTGAGTCTGGGCAAACAGGGTAGCAACCTTGTTGACCGGGCCGCCCATATCGAAGGCAGTCATACCACCCAGAATGGCACCCAGCATCACTTTACCGGAGCCCGCCATGCTGGAGAGCCAGTGGTTCATCCCTTCCATCATGGCGGCGATCGGGGCACCGATCCCCCACATCACGATGCCACACACCAGGAAGGTACCGATCAGCGGATAGATGAAGATGGAACCGAGGGAGGTCATGGAGTCAGGCAGCTTGATCCGTTTTAGCTGATTGACCACGAAACCGGCGATAAAGCCCACCAGAATGGCGCCGAGGAAACCGGTTTGATAGTGCTGAACGGCAATCCAGGAGCCGATCATACCCGGGGCCAGGCCCGGTTTGTCAGCCAGCGAGTAGGCGATGTAGCCACCCAGTACGGCGGTAAACAGGGTCAGACCGGCGATACCCATGGTAGCCATGTCTTTGAGGAAGCCCGCTTCCGGCACGGCACCCTTGCCGCTCAGCATCACCGACAGCGACAGCAGGACACCACCCGCCACGATGAAGGGGATCATGTGGGAGGTACCAAACAGCAGATGCTGCTTCATGGTGTTGAGGCGATCCTTGAAGGTGCGCTCTTCGGGGGCAGCCGGGGCAGTGGCAGCCGGTTTGGCGGCCGGGGTCGGCTTTTGCTCTTTCGGGCCTTGTTTGAGCAGTGTCAGCGCTTGCTCAACGGTGGTGGCGGCCTTCATCTGCTCGATAAAGCCCGGCTCCAGCAGACGGGTAGAGAGCTCGGCCAGCACTTCGATGTGGTGGTTGGCGCCGCCATCCGGGGAGGCGATCATGAAGATCAGCTGGGTCGGCTTGCCATCTTCGGCGCCGTACTCGATACCTTGGCGGCTGACACCGATGGCAATGGCAGGGCGGCTGACGGCCTTGCTCTTGGCATGGGGCAGGGCGACACCTTGCTCGAAACCGGTGCAGTCCAGCTGCTCGCGGGCCCAGACATCTTTGACAAATTGCTGTTGATCAGACACGGCGCCATCGCGCGCCAGCATCTGTGCCATCTCGTCGAACAGGGCCTCCTTGCTGGTGGCCTTCAACTCAAGGCAGATGAGTCTGCCGTTGGTCATGGTGGGTAACATCTCACTCTCCTTTCCCGTCAGGGCTAAGTCATGCGTTGTGAATTGGTGTCATTATTGCCCTCTCGGGTGGGGTTGGACAGGCGATGAATGTAGCAATAACTGGATTTTTGTTGCATGGTTCTGCCGGTGTGATCCAGCTCTCAAAGTGTTGATTGGTGACTCAATAGCTGGTTGTGTTTAATTCACGGCGAGATGTGATGGTCATCAAAAGATGGCGAGAAAGAGGTTGTGTGCAGCGGTAATACCCTTTTTATCAGCTGTTTTGCGCCATTTGGCGCAAAAAGTGCGATGGATGCCACATCCTTGAAAATGAGACGGCTCACCCCTGATTAGCAAATTGCTATTCATCCGGGGTGAGCCGTGCAGTATCACAAAGTGACATTTGTCCTGTCGGGGATGGATGTCACCTTTATGCTATCGGGATCACTTCTGTGGCGGGGTATCGCTCATCACAAAGTGGAGGTTGCCCCCCGGCACAAACTCCTTGTGCTCGAAGAAGAGACCATCCTTGAGCGGTTTGCCATTGATGGTGACCGACTGGACATAGCGGTTCTTCTCACTGTTGTTATCGGCGATGATGGTGAAGGTTCCCCCCTTGACCGGGATGGTCGCTTTGGCAAACAGCGGACGGCCGATGGTGTAGACGGCATCTGCCGCATTCACCTGATAGAAGCCGAGTGATGACATCACATACCAGGCAGACATGGCGCCCACATCCTCGTTACCTATGATGCCTGCCGGGGTGTTGGTGTACATGGTGTGGAGGATGTAATCGACCTTCTCCTGGGTTTTCCACGGCTCCGAGGTCCAGTTGTAGAGGTAGGGGATATGGTGAGAAGGTTCGTTGCCAAAGGCTACCTGCCCCAGCATCCCGGTCATGTCAGCGGTCTCCGATCCCTGACTCTCGGCGGCGAAGGTGGCATCCAGATTCTGCTTGAAGGCCGCTTCCCCGCCCATCGCGGTTTTCAGCCCCTTAATGTCATGGGGGACAAACCAGGTCCACTGCCAGGCGTTGCCCTCGGTATAGTTGCCGGTCTCATGTTCGGTGCCATAGGGATCAAACGGCGTCATGAAGGTGCCATCGATCATCACCGGACGCATGAACCCGGTCACCCCGTACTGGGTATATTCGGCCGTATTGTGATCGAAGTAGCGCTGGTAGCCGTTCGAACGAGCCAGATAGCGCGCCTCTGCCGCCGGGTTGCCGGCCGCCTTGGCGATCCGGGAGATGGCCCAGTCGTAGAAGGCGTTTTCCAGACCGTAGGAGACTGACTCGAGGGTGTAGTCAGTGAAGACAGGCTGACCGTTGATCCGCTGCACCGCCGGGGCAAAGCCGTTCTTCTCGATGTAGTCGATGTGGTTGGTCAGGGTCTTGTCCAGCACCGCCTTGTCCCACTCGGCGGCCAGCGCCGGGTAGTTGTCATAGGTGGAGGAGTCGATGGCGGCCTTGAGCGCCAGATTTTTCTCCTGCGCGGTGAAGGCATCGGGGTATTTGGTGATGGCGTCGGCAATCACCACCACCGCCGGATAGCCCACCATGGTGCCGGTCTCATCCCCCAGATGCTCCCACTTGGGCAGCAGGCCGCTCTCCAGATACTTCTGGATCAGGTTCTTGGCATATTGCACGGCGCGGGTGGGCTCGGTGATGGTTTTAAGCGGGTGCAGCGCGCGCTGGGTGTCCCACAGTGAGTAGACCGAGAAGTTGGGCTGCTCTTCGCTCGCCTGACCGTAATAGATTGAGTAGCTGCCTTCCCCCTTGGCCTGCGCCCCTTTGCCCATGCCGCGGAAGCTGCCATCCACATCCTGATGGACGATGGGGGCGATCTTGGTGTGGTAGAGGGCGGTGTAGAAGATCTCGTTTTGCTCCTTGCTGCCCCCCTCGATGGTGAAATTGAGGGCGTTGGCCCACTTCTCGCGGGCGTTGGCGCGGGCCTGGTCAAAGGAGATGTCCCCTTCAGCCTTGAAGTTGTTCCGGGCGCCGTTGGCATCGACCGCCGAGAGGGCGACTTTGGCATTGAGCTGGGCAGAACCCCCCTCTTCAAACTCGACGTAGGCGGTGACATCGGCTTTGGATTTGGCCTTGTGCTCGGCGCTCAACCCCTCTACCGGGACACCCCCGGCGAGGATGTAGACCCCTTTGATCTTCTTGTCGAAGGTCGCATAGAAGAAGATCTTCTGGTTTTTTGCCCAGCCGGAGAAGTGGGCGGCATCCCGCTCACCGGTGATGGTGTAGCCATCTTCACTGACGGTGAGTTTGTTGCGAAGCGAACTCGAGCCCCAGTCGCTGTTGAGGATCGAGTTCAAATCGATCTTCAGCCGTTGTGGTTGGCCCTGCGGATAGGTGTAGCGGTGAAAACCCACCCGCTCGGAGGCGGTCAACTCTGCCTTGATGCCATTGTCGGCGATGCGCACCGTATAGTAGCCAGGCTCGGCTTGCTCGGACTTTTTGTCCATTTTGACCGAGATGGCTTTGCGGTAATCATCGCTCTGCTCGATGTATTTGGATTTATCTTCGGTAAAGGGCAGGAACAGAATATCCCCCAGTCCCCCCATGCCGGTGCCCGAGAGGTGGGTGTGAGAGAAGCCGAACAGGGTATCTTTATCGAAGTGATAGCCGGAGGAGGAGTGCCACCCTATCAGTTCGGTATCCGGCGAGAGCTGCACCATCCCTTCCGGTACCACGGGGCCGGGAAAGGTGTGACCGTTAAAGCCAGTGCCAACAAATGGATTCACGTATTGCAACACATTGGTTGGCGTTGGCTTTTGATCGTCGTTATTGGCGTTGCTGTTATCTGAATCGCAGCCGGATAACATGGCTACGGTGCTGGTCAGGGTAATGGCCAGAATATTTTTCTTGAACATATGGAACGGCTCCATCGGGTAGGGGGTGAGCAGTCAGGATCTATTTTTCTGATGCCGGAGTGGTGCCTGAGCAATATTCAGGCTCGGTGGCATTGACCCCGGCGACTGCTATTATTCCCATGCCCCCAGTTTCATCGACAGAGTAAAAAAGTGTCATTCACTAGACTTTTGTGACAAGGCTGTCTGTTTGTGATCCGCGTATCATGTGATACAGAACGTTATATTTTTTGAGTGTTTTTGTGAGCCCAGCCAAAAAGAGGCCCAAAGGAAGCTTTGGGCCTGAACATATATTGGCAATGGATGATGGTTATTTATTATCTGAGCGGGTCGGTTTTTGCGCCGTCATGATAAATTTCAACTCACCGCCTGCCCGAATATCGCTGTGGTTGAACGTCAGGTTTTCCCCCAACGGTTTGCCATTGATGGTGACGGATTCCACATAGATATTTTTGGGGCCATTGTTTTCGGCGATCACGGTGAATTTCCCGCCATCAATATCCATCGTCACCTTGTCAAACAGCGGCCGACCTATGGTGTAGACCGGGAGCCCCGGCGTGACCTGATAGAAGCCAAGCGCACTCATGATGTACCAGGCCGACATTTGCCCCACGTCCTCATTGCCAATCAGGCCGGTGGTGGTCGGGTGGAAGAAGCTGCGCACCGCCTGATCCACATACTCCTGGGTTTTCCACGGCTCCTTGGTCCAGTTATAGAGGTAGGGGACATGGTGATCCGGCTCGTTACCCATCACGAACTGCCCGATATAGCCGGTCATATCCCCCTGCGAGGTATCGGCGTTGGAGTTGGCGGTGAAGAGGGCATCCAGATTTTTCCGGAATCCCTCCTCGCCCCCCATCGCCTCTTTGAGCCCCTCGATATCGTGGGGAACAAACCAGCTCCACTGCCAGGTGTTGCCTTCGGTAAAGTCCTGTCCCCGGTGCTCGGCACGATAGGGCCAGAAGGTGTCATAACGGCTGCTGTCGTTGATGTCGCAACCTTGTGGTGGCGTAACCGGGTCGCCGTTTTTGTCGATGGCGCAGGAGGGGTAGTTGTTGACCCAGCTACCATCGTAATTTTTGGGGCGCATAAAGCCGGTCGAACCATATTTGCCATATTGTGCCGGGTTGTAATCAAAATAGGCGCGCCAGGTGGTGGCCCGGGCCAGATAGCGGTTCTCGGCGGATTTGTCGCCCGCCAGTCGGGCCAGCTGGGCGATGCACCAGTCGTAGTAGGCATTCTCGACTCCGTAGGAAACGGACTCGTTGACCAGCTCATCGTACTTGTCCTGCGCCATGCCCCCCTCTTCCGGCTTGAGTTTGACGTTGGCGGGGACATAGCCGTGCTGCTCGGCATACTGGCCGTGACGGGTCATCACGGTGAAGCGTTTGTCGCCGTTCCAGGGATCCTGATAGGGCACCCAGGATTTGGTCAATTCGAGGTCAAAGTTGGCGGAGACGTTGGCCGCCTGCAGCGCCAGCTTTATCTCTTCTGGCGAAAACTCACCCGGGTATTTGACGATGACGTCGGCGATGATGGAGACCGCCGGGTAGCCGACCATCTCGCCGGTATAGTCGGAGTGCAGCTCCCATTTGGGCATGATGCCGCCGGTTTTATATTTGTTGAGCAGGTCGTGCACATAGTCGATGGCGCGATCTTTTTCGATGATGGTCTTCAACGGGTGGGCGGCGCGGAAGGTGTCCCACATGGAGTAGACCGAGTAGTTGGTAAAGCCCGGCTTGGCCTGATGCACCTTGCCATCCATCCCACGATAGTGGCCATCCACATCCTGATAGACGAAGGGGGCGATGTAGGTGCGATAGAGGGAGGTGTAAAAGAGCGTCTTGTCGGCATCACTCCCCCCCTCCAGGGTGAATTTATTGAGCACGTTCGCCCATGCCTGCTTGTTCTCCTGCACGACCTGATCGAAGCGGTAGCCATGTTCATCGGCACGCAGGTTGGTCATGGCCCCCTCAATGCCGGTGCCCGAGATCGCCATCTTCATGGTGATGGGCTGCTCCCCTTTGGCAAAGTTGAGCTGGGTCACCACATCCCGCACCCGGGGCCGGGTTTCGCCATACCCGATGTAATCGGCCAGCCCCACCTCGGTGTCGCTGCTCAGTTTGCCATCGACATAGAGGGTCTGCTCCACAAACGGCTCGGAAAATTCGGCGTAGAAAAAGACCGTTTGCCACTGCCCCCACTCGTTGCTGGTTCTGGCCCCGGCAATGGCGTTATCGCTCACCCGCTTGAAGTAAATGTTGCGGGAGTGGTTACCGTACTGCTCCAGCAGCTCGTGCTGCAGATCGAGCTGGACTTTGCGATCTTCCCCCGCCGGATAGCTGTAACGGTGGAAGGCGACCCGCTGGGTGGCGGTGAGTTCGGCCTTGATGCCGGTCTCCACCAGATCGGCTTTGTAATAGCCCACCTCCGACAGCTCGCTCGGCTTGTTGATGGTGACCGGGTTGGTATTGCTGCCGGTGAAGGGCAAGAAGGCGAAATCATTGAGATCCCCCTTGCCAGCCCCCGAGATATGGGTGCTGCTGAAGCCGGAAAGCTTGGCCAGATGGTGGTGGTAGTCGGAAGGGGAGCCCTTGCCATTCCAGTTGGCCGGGTTCCAGTTATCCGGGCCCGGCTGGATCATCCCTTCCGGCATGACGGGGGCCGGATTGACATTGCCCAGCCCATCGGTGCCGATCAGGGGATCGACATATTGCAGCACCTGCAAGGGGTTGTCGGGGCGCGCATCGTCGGTGGTGTCATCGTTTGCGTTGCAGCCATAAAGACCAAGCAGGGCGGTCACCATGATGGCCAGCTTGTGGGGTTTGAACATCTGTTGCTCCTGAATACCGGATATGAACACGCGGCAAGCCGGGTGGCTTGCCGCGGGTGGCGTTACGGGGTTGGTTTCTGGTTGGTCATCACAAAACGCAGTTCACCACCGGGACGGATCTCGCTGTGGGCGAAGGTGTTGTACTGGTTGAGTGGCTTGCCATTGATGGTGACCTCTTTGACATAGAGGTTGTCCGGACCATTGTTCTGCGCCACCACGTTGAACTGACCGTTGGGCAGGTTGATGGTGACCTTGTCAAAGATGGGACGACCGATGGTGTAGGTCGGGTCGCCCGGGGCGATTTGATAAAAGCCCATGGCGCTCATGATGTACCAAGCCGACATCTGGCCGACGTCTTCATTGCCGATCAGACCATCCGGGGTGGTTTTGTAGAACTCCTTGTAGACCCGGTCGAGGTACTCCTGCGCTTTCCAGGGCTGGGCGGTGCGGTTGTAGAGATAGATGACGTGGTGGGAGGGCTCGTTGCCGTGAATGTACTGCCCGATGTAACCGGTCATGTCCTGATGTGCCTCACCCCCGTTGGGATCGGCGTTGAACAGGTTGTTAAGCTTGTCGTTCAGCCCCTGCTGGCCGCCCATGATCTCGGTCAGCTTGTCGAGATCCTGCATGAAGGACCACTGCCACTGCCAGGCGTTGCCCTCGGTGTAGTAGAAGGCATCCGACTTGTAGGGATCGAAATCGGCCGCCGCGTATTTCAGGGCGCACGGATCACCGTTTTTCAGCTCGGTCGGCACGAAGAAGCCCTTGCCATCGGCATTGCCAGCCTGGGGATCCCAATGCTTGAGGGAGTTGTAGGAGCGCGCCTTGAACTCTTGATAGGTGGTCATGTCCCCCGCGGCTTTCGCCATCTCGGCGATGGTCCAGTCGTAGAAAGAGAACTCCAGCGAGTAGGAGACCGAGTTCCAGTTGGGATAACGGACGCACTGCTCTTTCTCGTGATAGCTGAGCTGACCGGCCATCAGCGAGCTCAGAATGTCGTCATGGATCTGCGGGTAATCGGCAGGCCGGTAGTGTGCCGATTTGACCGAGGCTTGCAGCGCCTCTTGCGCATCGATCAGCCCCTTGGTCACTGCATCGGCAAGGATGGCCGCCGAGGGGTAGCCGATCATGGTGCCGGTTTCCGAGCCGTGCCCTTCCCACTTGGGCAGCAGGCCGAACTCCACGTTGGATTTGCGGATCAGATCCTTGGCGTAGAGGGTCGCCTGCGGCGGGTCCATGATGGTCCACATGGGGTGAACGGCGCGGAAGGTGTCCCAGGTCGAGTAGATGGAGTAGTTGGGGGTATCGCCAGGCTGCAGGGTGCGCAGGGTGCCCTGCATATCAAGATACTTGCCATCCACGTCGAAGAGCTCGATGGGGGCGATCATCATGTGGTAGAGGGCGGTGTAGAAGTTGGTCTTCTCGGTCTGCGTGCCGCCCTGCGCGCGGATCTTGGTCAGCTTGTCGGCCCAGGCATATTCGGCCTCGGCTTTCACCTTGGCAAAGTCAAAGGTGGGGGCTTCGGCCTCCAGATTTTTCTGCGCCCCTTGCCAGCTCACCGCCGAGATGCCGACCCGGATCTCGAGCGGTTGGTCACCCTGGCCAAAATTGAGGTAGGCGGTCAGGTCATCCCCTTGATAGACGCTGTTGGGGCGCATCTCCCGGGTCGGCATCTTGTCCTGCTCGCCCAGCATGGCCTTGGCCACTGGCTGGCTGAATTTGGCGTAGAAGAAGATGTTCTGGCCCTGATGGTTCTGGCCCTGGAACCAGCCAGTGGAGGTTTTGCGGCCGCGAAGGGTGTACTCATCCACCACTTCGATTTTGTTTTTGAGCGACTGGCCGTTGTTGTTCAGCAGGGTGTGGCCCAGATCGAATTTCACATTGCGATCCGCCCCCTTGGCAAAGGTGTACTTGTGCAAACCGACCCGTTTGGTGGTGGTCAACTCAACCTCAATCCCCCCTTTGTTCAGCCTGGTTTTGTAATAACCGGCGCTGGCTTGCTCGTTGGTTTTGTCAAAGGCGTTTATCTGGGCGTCGGCCATCTCGGCGTAGGGCAGTACCAGAATGTCGCCCAGATCGGTGGCGCCGGTGCCGGAGAGATGGGTATGGGAGAAGCCGTAGAGCGGGACATCGGTCGCGACGATCTCGCCCGTGAGGTAATTGGAGGAGTCCCAGTAGCCGGAGGCTGAGTGCCAGGGGTTGAGCCCGCTCTCATGATCGGTGTTGGAGCCAATAAAGGTATCCGGCGAGAGCTGCACCATGCCGGCAGGGCGGGTGGCACCGGGGAAGGTGTGGCCGGAGGCGGCGGTACCTATCATGGGATTGACATAGTTGAGCACTGACAGGTCGACAATCGGGGTAACGGGGATCTCGATCGAGGTTGACTCTTCCTCGTCAGTACAGCCGGCGATACCGCCAGTCAGGCCGACAATAACGGCAAGGGAGATGAAGTTGCGCTTGAACATGGGCATTCCATTTATTGAGTGATGAGGGGGGAGGGAACCCTCCCCCGAAGGTGATTAACGGGAACCGGCAGGCAGGTCGCCTTCGTGCAGGAAGTTGCCGATACCTTGCGCGGGCGGCAGATCTTCCGGCTGGCTGGCCCAGTTCTGGTTGGGGCTATCGCCCATGACGAATTCAAGCTTGCCACCACTCAGGATCTCCTCATGGGTGAGGTAGCTGCGATTGAACTCGCTGCCATTGAGGCGAGCAGACTGGATGTAGATGTTGTCGCGGCTGACGTTCTGGGCCGTGACGGTGAACTGTTTGCCAGCCCCTACATCGAGCGAGGCGGTGTCGAACATGGGGGTGCCAATCTCGTAGATGCCGGAGGAGGCATTGACCGGGAAGAAGCCCAGCGCCCGGAACACGAACCAGGCAGAGAGGGTGCCAAAGTCATCGTTGCCACAGATGCCGTCCGGGGTGTTCTTGTAGCAGACGTTGGTGGCTGCCGCGATGGCGGCCTGTCCCTTCCAGGGTTGCCCTACGTAGTTGTAAAGGTAGGGCACATGGATATCCGGTTCGTTGCCCTGCACATGCTGACCCACGTTACCGGTGTTGAATACCGGGAACTGGTTGTCGCCGGCGTTGCGATCCGGGTAGGTGGTCCAGTACTCGTCCAGCCGCTTGGCAAACAGCTCGCCCCGTTTGGCCTGAGGATTCTGGGTCTGATCGAAACGGGTCATCAGATCGACCAGACCGTGGATGTCATGCTGCACGCTGAAGGCGTATTGCCAGCCGTTGGACTCGGCGAATGACCAGTTAAACATGTCCGGGCGCCAATCCTTGCCCACTGCCCGCCCGGTTTTCGGGTCGACCCAACCGGCATCGATGAACTTGCCATCGTAGTCGCGGGCCTTGAACCACCCCTTGTACTGCTTGCCACCAAAGTCAAATTGCGCCTGCCAGTTCTTGGAGCGATCGGCAAACTCCTGATAGCGGGGGTCACTTTCGCCAAACACCGCCTTGATCGATTGGGCGATCGCCCAGTCATCCATGGAGTACTCCAGCGAGTAGGAGGAGGTCCAGGCATCCTTGAAGGGGGAGTGTGATTCCCAGTCATTGGTCGGCGGCGTGTCGTGCAACTGGGCAGGCACATAGCCCTGCTGTTCGTACTCCTTGATCCAGGCGACCCCCTGGCTGGTGGATGCGCGGGCATCGGTGATCATGGCAGTCACCAGTCGCTCCTTGATCTCCTGACGTTCCGCATCGCTGAAGCCCAGGGCGATCATCCGTCTGTCCAGCGAGCCTTTGGAGAGCACATCGTGGATCACCGGGGTGGAGTGCATCCCCATCATCATGCCGGTCTCGTTACCCTTGAAGGTCCACTCCGGCAATCTGCCCTTGCGCAGGTTGCCCAGATCGTCCATCCACTCCTCCTCGGCGTAAGAGAGCATGGAGAGCACCACATCGGCGAGGCGATCCGGCTCCAGCAGTGACGAGAGGGGTTGTACTGCGCGGTAGGTGTCCCACAGGGAGAAGGTGTCGTAACGGGTAAAGTCCGCTTTGCCATCCCGGTTGGCATCGGCGGTGCGTACCGACTCCTTGAGGGTGTCGATCTGCTCGCCCCACGGCGTGTTGCCATCCGGGTAGGCATTGCGCCCCTGATGCACCTGGCGGTAGCGCCCGTCCAGATCGGAGTGGATGGTCTGGCCCAGATAGGTGTGGTAGAGCGCGGTATAGAAGGTCTGCTTGTACTCCTCATCCCCGCTGACCCGGATCTTGCCCAGCTCATCTTCCCATTTTTTAGTGGCGGCCTGACGGACATCGTCAAACGACATGTTGGCCACTTCGGTCATGTTGAGGGAGGCGCCAGCGTTGCCATCCCGGCCGATCTCGACGTTGGAGAGGGCCACCTTGGCCTCCACGGCCAGACCCTTATCTGCGGTATCAAACTCCACATAGGCGCGAGCGTACTGATATTTGCCACGGGTCTCGTTGCCGATCTCGGTGGTGCCTTCCGGCAGATCCATATAGCGGTTCTGCTCTTTGTCGAAGTAGGCGAAGCGGATAGTTTTGATGGGCTGGTCGAACTCCATCACGAAGAACTCTTTCTGGCTGGGGGCCCAGCCGTCAGAGAAGCGATGGCCCTCGATCCGGTTGTGGGTTTTGTCCCATTTCAGATAGGAGTCTGAGGTGTAGTCCCAGTTGACCTTGAAGCCGAGGTTGACCACGATTTGTGATTTTTTATCCTGCGGGAAGGTGTAGCGATGAACACCTACCCGATCCGAGGCGGTCAGCTCGGCCTTGATGCCGTAATCCTTCAGAGTGACCTTGTAGTAGCCCGCCGTCGCCTCTTCATCCTTGTGGCTGTAACGGGAGGCCTCCAGATTGAGGGAGGCCGACCCCTCGTTCAGCATGAAATTGGAGCGGGAGTTGATCGGCATCACCAGAATATCGTTGAGATCCCCGGCTCCGGCCCCCGAGAGGTGGGTGTGAGAAAACCCGGCGAGGCGGTTGTCGTGGTAGTAATAGCCGGAGATATATTCCCAGCCATTGGCGCCGTTGTTGGGCGAAAGCTGCACCATGCCGTGCGGGGTGGTGGCACCGGGGTAGGTGTTGCCCAGATTCCCTGTGCCGATAAACGGATTGACGTAACGGGAGACGCTGGTCTCGTTATTGTTATCGCCAGCGGTATCTGAGTCATTTTGACAACCGGATATACCAACCAGACCAGCCAGTACGGCACACGCAAGTAGAGAACGTTTCAGTTTCATATTTGTCGCCACAGGTTAATGGATGTAGGGTATCGAACGTATAAAAACCGATAATGCAGTTGCCGGTTCAGCCAATGAATATCTGCCGGACGAGAGGGCCATCTGCATGTATTGCCCGGCTATCACTGGATATAGAGGGTGACAGGGGCAAATATCAGCCAGATAAAATGGATAATGAAAACGATCTGGCCATACAGGCGGAAAATAAAAGCGCAGGAAAATAACAGGCAGCAATGGCCTGATTTGAAAATAATCGACCTTCCACGACTTAAATGAATATCGGAACTGTCGTTACACCTTGCATATATAAATAGTCTGAAGCTTTATTCCCGCTGCCTGTAAATTAACGGTTTCTATTATTTCTTTGATTAATATCCGGGGACAGAGGAAAAAAATGGCATTAACTGGATTTTTATGACTGTTGCGGAAGGGTGTGAGCTGGCTCGCATAACCGCAGGGTGGCGTGACCACGGAGGCCAAATGATATTAATCATTATAAGTCAACGTGTTATTCTTCGGCGTTGGGTTAAATGACCAACTTTGTGAGCCGTACCCGCACCCATGTGGTCAGATGAGCTGGAAAAAAGGGCCCTGAAGGGCCCTCTGAACAGACGGTGGTGAGCCGATGGCCTACCAGGATCAGCGGTTGCTGGCGCGGGCAAAACGCCCTTCAGCTATCACGCGATAATCGCCGGTGCTGGCGGGCACAAAGGCAGATTGCCCGACGGTCAGTGTCAGATGCTCATCATGTTGGCCAATGAGAGTGATGGGCCCATCGATAGCAAACAGGATCTCGGCATTGCCGGTGGTCAGGGCATGTTCCCCTGCACCATAGACGCTGAAGGTGAAGTCCGGTACCGGCACGTCGAAGTGCTGTACTGCGCCTTCCATGCGCGGGCTAAGCAGGATCTGGTCGTCCGGTTTGGCGACACAGCGGGTGCAGGCCAGCAGCTCCGGCACATCCATGTATTTGGGGGTGAGCCCTGCGCGCAGCACGTTGTCGGAGTTGGCCATGATCTCGAGGCCAGTGCCGTGAATGTAGGCGTGAGGGGTCTGGGCATCGAGGAACATCGCCTGACCTGGCTCAAGCGTCACCACGTTGAGCAGCAGCGGTGAGAAGAGCCCCACATCCCCCGGGTACTGGTTGGCCAGATTGCTGATGGTGGCGAAGGTCTCTTCATCCTGATGGGCAGCGGCATAAGTCAGCAGGCCAGCCAGCGCCTCATCCTTGCGCGCACCGCAGAGGATCAGCAGCTGGTGGAAGAAGTGCTGCAAGCCAGCCTCATCCTGTGACTGGCGCAGCGCCGTGGTCAGGTCGGTCAGTGCAGGCAGCGCCATCCGATCGAACAGGGCCAGGATGGCCGGGATGGCGCGAAAGCCGTTCATCGCCTGATAGCGGGTGAGGGCAAAGACCAGCTCCGGCTTGTGGTTCGGGTCCTTGTAGTTGCGGTTGCTCGCCTTGATATCGATGCCAGCGGCCTCTTCTTTGGCAAAGCCCGCTTCGGCCTGGGCCTTGCTCGGGTGCACCTGAATGGAGAGCGCTTGCTCGGCGCAGAGCACCTTGAACAGGAAGGGGAGTGAGCCGAAGCGCGCCTGGGTGGCTTCGCCCAGCATGGCGACGGGGTTGGCTTCAATCAGGCTGGAAAGCTTCACGCTCTCGCCCGCCAGCGTCACTTCGGAGCAGCCATTGGGGTGAGCGCCCATCCACAGTTCTGCTTGTGGTTTGCCCTCGGAATTGGCGATGCCAAACAGCTTGGTCAGGGAGTCACGACTGCCCCAGACATAATCCTGGATCGGGTTGCACATTAGAAAAAACGGCGGGTAGCTCATGGATGGCTCCTTGTATCAGAACGATTTTTTTGGGAATTTCAGTCTGGCGCGGACTATAGCATGGCAGGGGCAGCGCACCGCAATCGGTTGCTCTCTGCATCTTGATCAGGATCATTCATGAGTATCATCTTTACCCAGCTGTTGGATGGCTTTCTAAGTGAGGGGGAAGGCTTTGAGAAGGTGTTGTTTGCCTCTGACAAAGGGGTGCCTCCCTGCTTCAGTTATCAGGTCAACTTCCCGCGTCTCGAGCTGGTATTCAGTGGCCACTATCTCAACCAGATCTGGTCCCCGGAGGGGGATGTGCAGTCGGTACAGATGGGGCAGCGGGAGGCGATGTACATTCCCCCCAACGGCTGGAACAAGCCGGACTGGGACAACGACTGTTCCGTGCTCAGCCTGTTGTTTGGCAAGCGCCAGATAGGGTTCAGTCTGGTGAGCAAGCACAAGGGGGACACCGGCTTTTTTGATGTGCAAAAGCACAGTATTCAGGCCGGGGCGGGGCGGGCGCTCGATCATATCCTGCTCTCCCTCAACACTCTGGCGCAGGAGCAGGTAAGGGCGCCGATGGACAATCACCTGCTGCAGGCGCTGCTCAGTTACTCGCGGCAGTTGCTGGTGGAGTCGGAGAGCGGTCGTCCGCGCGGCTCCGATCTCTTCCACGGCATCTGCATCTACATTCAGGAAAACTTTCATCGCCCCATCAGCCGCGAATGCATTGCCGCCCGCTTCAATCTCTCCCCCAGCCACCTCTCCCGCTTGTTCCGCCAGCAGGGGCATATGCGGCTGGCGGACTACATCAGCTGGGTACGGCTGGAGCGGGCCAAGTTCATGCTCAAGAAGTATCGCTTTCGCCTCGAAGAGGTGGCCAATCGCTGCGGGTTTACCGACGTGAACTACTTCTGTCGGGTGTTCAAACAGAAGACCGGGTTGACCCCTTCCCAGTACCGCTCCCTGAGCCAGCCGCAGGCGGCGGCCAGCGAGCTGGAGGGATAACGGGACGGGGTCTGGGAGGCGTTGTAACGGCGCACTGGTGGGTGGCTACCTCTTTGGTCTGACATGCTTGCTTGTCGTTTTATTATGAAAATGAATGGGCTAAGATGGCCGCGCGCAACAAACAAGTTGATAACAAACGGAAGTTAGGAGATGCCGATGGAAAGCAAAGTAGTAATCCCGACCCAGGGTCAGAAAATCACAGTTGATGCCAACGGCAAGCTGCAGGTTCCCAACCATCCGATCATTCCGTTTATCGAAGGGGATGGCATCGGTGTTGACGTAACCCCGGCCATGTTGAATGTGGTGAATGCTGCGGTCGAGAAAGCCTACAAGGGCGAGCGCAAGATCGCCTGGATGGAGATCTACACCGGCGAGAAGTCGACTCATGTCTATGGCGAAGGGGCCTGGCTGCCGGCCGAAACCCTGGATTTCATTCGTGAATATTGCGTGGCCATCAAGGGCCCGCTGACCACGCCGGTCGGCGGCGGTATTCGCTCCCTCAACGTGGCCCTGCGTCAGGAGCTGGATCTCTACATCTGCCTGCGCCCGGTCCGTTACTACGAAGGGACCCCGAGCCCGGTCAAGCGTCCGGATCTGACTGACATGGTGATCTTCCGCGAAAACGCCGAAGACATCTATGCCGGTATCGAGTGGAAGGCCGACAGCGCTGAAGCGAACAAGGTGATCGCCTTCCTGCAAAACGAGATGGGCGTGAAGAAAATTCGCTTCCCCGAGTCTTGCGGTATCGGCATCAAGCCGATGTCCAAGGCCGGTACCGAGCGTCTGGTGCGTGCCGCCATCGAGTATGCCATCGACAACGATCGCGACTCCGTGACCCTGGTGCACAAGGGCAACATCATGAAGTTCACCGAAGGTGCCTTCAAGGATTGGGGTTATGCCCTGGCCCAGAACGAGTACGGTGCCCAGCTGATTGACGGCGGCCCCTGGTGCTCCTTCAAGAACCCGAAAACCGGCAAGACCATCGTGGTCAAGGATGTCATCGCCGATGCCTTCCTGCAGCAGATCCTGCTGCGTCCGGCCGAGTATGACGTCATCGCCTGTATGAACCTCAACGGCGACTACATCTCCGATGCGCTGGCCGCTCAGGTGGGCGGTATAGGTATCGCACCGGGCGCCAATATCGGTGACGGCGTGGCCCTGTTCGAAGCGACCCACGGTACTGCGCCGAAATATGCCGGTCAGGACAAGGTCAACCCGGGCTCACTCATCCTCTCTGCCGAGATGATGCTGCGCCACATGGGCTGGGTTGAAGCGGCCGATCTCATCATCAAGGGGATGGAAGCGGCCATCGCCAACAAGACCGTTACCTATGACTTCGAGCGTCTGATGGAAGGGGCCACTCTGCGCTCCTGCTCCCAGTTTGCTCAGGACATGATCGACCAGATGTAATGTCGGTTGATGGTCAGAAATGCAAAACCGGCGCCATGAGCGCCGGTTTTTTTATCGGTGAAGAGCGAAGGGGCTTATTGCGCCTGCTCTACGTGTTGCTGATAGCGTTGTTGCCATTTGCTGGTTTCTGCTTCATCGCCCTGTGCCTTCCAGAAGGCGCAGATGGTGTTGGCAAGTTCCGAGGCCATCGCGTGATCTCCGTCGCGACGACTCGTCAGATAATCTCCCAGCCAGCTTTGATATTGTTTCATTACCCGATCTCCTTATCTCATGTGCTCTCGATGGTGCCCACCTTGACGGAAACCTGTCGGCTCGCCACGGGGGTAACATCATCAGGCATGATGGTGCAGAGTCACGACCCGGCCAGATAACCTGATGGGCAATCTGGCGGCGAACGTGACGCGAGATGTCAAAAAATGAGCGCCATTTTAGCACAAACTGACCTACTTGGGGAAATTGTCGCCACGGATTGCGACGGATCAGCCCCATCCCCTTGTTCCCAAAACAGAAAACCCGCCGTGATGGCGGGTTGATTTGCAGATAAATGTGGCAAAACAGCCTAGATCTTGGCGCTTGCCAGGTACTTTGCCATCTCCTCGGCGGGCACCATGCCGCCGCCGGTGGCCCATACCAGATGGGTGGCGCGGGCCATGGTTGCGGCATCGAAACCGCGCCCGACTTGCCACTCGGGATTGGCCGCCACCCGCCACGGACCGGCCATGCCTGCCAGCGCTGAGGGCTCCAGCTTGATCTGCTCCTCGCCGGCCAGCAGTCCCAGCAGGTCGTACATCTCCTGATCGCTCAGGGTGTAGAAGCCCGCCAGCAGTCGCTCCATGGCGCGACCGACGAAGCCGGAGGCGCGCCCTACCGCGAGGCCATCGGCGGCGGTGAGGTTGTCGATGCCCAGATCCTGCACCGCAATGGCATCGTGCAATCCGGTGTGGACCCCCAGCAGCATGCAGGGGGAGTGGGTTGGCTCGGCAAACAGACAGTGAACATGGTCACCGAAGGCGAGCTTGAGGCCAAAGGCAACGCCACCCGGGCCGCCGCCGACGCCGCAGGGGAGGTAGACGAACAGCGGGTGGTCGGCATCCACCTTGATGCCCATCTCGTCGAACTGCTTTTTCACCCGCTCACCGGCCACCGAGTAGCCGAGGAACAGGGTGCGGGAGTTCTCGTCATCGATAAAGAAGCAGTTGGGGTCGCGCTCGGCCTCTTTGCGACCCTGTTCCACCGCCACCCCGTAATCTTCGGCATATTCGACCACGATCACCCCATGTTCGCGCAGCTTGCGCTTCTTCCACTCCCGTGCATCGGCCGACATATGGACGGTGACGGTAAAGCCCAGCTTGGCGCTCATGATGCCGATGGACATGCCAAGGTTGCCGGTGGAGCCCACAGCGATGCTGTACTGGCTGAAGAACTGGCGAAACTCCTCGCTAAAGAGCTTGCGGTAGTCATCCTCTTCGCAGAGTAGTCCGGCCTTGATGGCCAGCTGTTCGGCGTGGGTCAGCACCTCGTAGATACCGCCACGGGCCTTGATGGAGCCGGAGATGGGCAGGTGACTATCTTTTTTCAGCAGCAGTTTGCCGGTCACTTCGACCCCGTAACGCTCATTGAGGGTGCGCTGCATCGCCGGAATGGCGGCGATCTCGGACTCCAGAATACCGTTGCTGGCGCGGGTCTCGGGGAAGGCTTCGCACATGTAGGGGGCGAAGCGGGCCAGACGAGCGGAAGCGTCCGCCACATTGTTGTTATCGAGCCCCACATAGGGCAGACCGGCAGCCAGGGTGGTGGTGTTGGGATTGAACCAGCTGACTGGCTCAAGCGCGATCAGGGATTGCACCAGTGGAAATTGCGCTGTGAGCTGTTGTACGTCGATGTTTTTCATAGTGTTCTCGGTCTTGTTACACGATACAGGAGAGCAGGAAGGTACCGGCCAGCGCCATCAGGGAGGCGACAAAGGTGGCGGTGGTGTAGTACTTGAGCGTTTCGTTCAGGGTGGCGCCGCAATACTGCTTGACCAGCCAGAACAGGGAGTCGGTCACCATGGTGCAGCCAATGGCGCCGGAGCCGATGGCCAGGGTCATGATCTCCGGGCTGATATCCGGGTAGTGCGCCATGATGGGGGAGACGATAGCTGTGGCGCCCATCATGGCCACGGTGGCAGAGCCCACGGCGGCGTGCAGCACGATGGCCACCAGCCAGGCCAGCAGAATGGGGTGCATATCCAGCTGGGAGAGGATGGTGGCCAGGCTATCGCCCAGCCCACTCGCCTTGAGTACGCCGTTGAAGGCGCCGCCCGCTCCGATAATGAGCAGGATATTGGCGATGGAGGAGAAGCACTCCTCGGTCTTGTTGAGCAGCCCTTCCATCTTCATCTGCTGGCGGATCCCCAGCACGTAGTAGGCGGTGAAGGCGGCAATGAACATGGCGGTGATGGGGTTGCCGATAAACTCCAGCACGGTATAGAGGTGGCTGGCGTGATCCATGTTGAGCTCGGCGACCGTCTTGGCCAGCATCAGCAGGATGGGCAGCAGCACGGTAAAGAGCGAAGCACCCAGGGTCGGGAGAGTTGCCTCATCGCGCGCCTTGATGTCGGCAAAGGCATCGGGGACCCCCTTGAACGGGAGCCGGTTGCCCAGCAGCTTCAGAAATAGCGGGCCACCTACCAGCGAGGCAAACAACCCAACTGCGAGGCCATAGACGATGACGGAACCCACATCAGCGCCCAGCTGATTGGTGACATAGAGGGCCGCCGGGTGGGGCGGTACGATGCAGTGCACGGCCATCAGGGCGGTGCAGAGCGGAATGGCCAGCTTGAGCAGCGAGGTGTTGGTCTTGCGGGCGATGGAGAAGGCCAGCGGAATCAGCAGCACCACACCGACTTCGACAAACAGGGTGATGCCGCACACCAGACCAACCAGCACCATGATGACATCCGGCGAGAGCCAGCGGCATCTCTGTAGAGTGAGGCCGATGCGCTCCGCCGCCCCCGACACCTCCATCATCTTGCCGAGTATGGTGCCAAGGCCGATGACGGCGGCGAGAAAGCCGAGCGTGCCGCCAATCCCCTCTTCCATGGCGCTGACCATCTTGAGGGGATCCATCCCCATCAGGGTGCCCACATAGAAGCTGGCCAGCAGCAAGGCAAGAAAGGGGTGGATCTTGCCCTTCACTATGGTGACCACGATAAGAACGATGCTACTTAGCAAGGTAGCGATGACCCATACATCTGAACTCATACTGCGCCTCGACATCTGTTGTGTGTGATTGTTTATGCGCTTATTGAATGAAAATGAGGCGAGGCTGACAAATGATGAAATCAGTCTCTTGGGTGAACTGAGGTGATGCAATGGCGCTGCATTGGTCACAATTTATCGAAATCACATCATTTGGGTCTTTTGACCTCATCCTGAAGGTGGCCTTCGGGTGTATCATCGACGGCCATTGCGAAAAGGGGGATGAATGTATAACGGGGATAATTACATATCGCGCAACAAGCTGCTGAGTGGTTACCAGTTGGCCAAGCTGCATACCTTCGAGGCGGCCGCCCGTCACGGATCCTTTGCCATGGCGGCCGATGAGCTGTCGTTGAGCCCCAGTGCCGTGAGTCACCGGATCAGCGCGCTGGAAGAGGAGCTGGGGTTCAAGCTCTTTGAGCGTTTTCACCGCAAGGTGGTGTTGACTGCGGAGGGGCAGCGGGTGTTCTGGGCGCTCAAATCCTCGCTGGAGTTCATCAATCAGGAGATCCTGGAGATCAAGAATCAGGAGCTCTCCGGCACCCTCACCATCTATTCGCGCCCCTCCATCGCCCAGTGCTGGCTGGTGCCAAGGCTGGCGGACTTCTCCCGCCTGCATCCGCAGATCGAGCTCAATATCATCACCGGCAACGAGAACATCAACCTGCACGGTTATGGCATTGATTTGACCCTCTATTTCGATGAGAAGAGCCCGGATCGGCTTGCCATCCACCCGCTGATGGATGAGTTCATGCTGCCGGTCTGCAGCCCGGAATATGCCGAGCAGCACGGGCTTGTCGGCAATCCAGCCAACTTGTCCTTGTGCCGTCTGCTCCATGATCGGCAGGCGTGGGGATTTGACTCGGATACCGACGAGTGGAGCTGCTGGGCTCGCCATGCCGGGGCCAGCCTCGAGGCATGCCAGCTGAGCATGGGTTTTGATCGCTCGGATCTCGCCATCATCGCCGCCATGAATCACGCCGGTATCGCCATGGGGCGCAAGAATCTGGTAAGCAAGCGGTTGGCGCGCAACGAGCTGGTGGCCCCTTTCCCCGGGCTGGAGGTCAAGTGCGAGCAGCGTTATTACATGGCGACCCTGCCCAACCGCGAGTGCCCCAAGATCCAGGCCTTTATCGACTGGGCGCAGGGGATGGCTGCCGAGATGGAATGAGCAGAGGCTGTTACGCAAGAGAGCAACATGCAGGCGGCAAAACGCGAGTTAACGAAGGTAGCGGTTTAACGTAGCGGGAAAATAGGGGGAGAGGGGTCAGCGGATGGTAGCGAGTGGCCTTGCTGCCAACACCTGATGGCTGGCAGCAAGGGGACGGTCGGGATCAGGTGGTCTTTTCCAGATGGTTCTGGTAAATCTGCTGCCACTTGTCCAGCTCGTTTTCATCACCCTGTTGCTGCCAGAACTCGCAGATGGAACTCGCCATCTCGCATGCCATGGCGTGGTCACCGTCACGGCGACTCATCAGGTATTGCCCCAGCCAGCTTTGATACTGTTTCATTGCACGATCTCCTTATCCATTTAACCCTTGATACAGCAGCTGTGGGCAGTCCGTCCGGGGTACTGCATCACAGCTCACTTCCGCCACCTAATCTGGCAATTTCAGCCCTGCAGTTACTGTCAATTTGGACAGCTAGCGTATGCAAAAAAGGCGAAAGTGTTAAAAATCGGCCATCACCTTATCACAAAATGATGGGAAATGCAGGCTTTGGGTTCAATTGAGTTATAAGTGAGGCGATCTCCCCCTGTCTGACGACAATGATTGACCGCACCGATCAGAGAGAGACGGTTTGGATAGGATAGCGGTGGCCTGTTACTGGGTCAGGCGGCGTGCCTGCCAGTAGCGGCTGTTCCAGTAGACATTGTCAAGGCGGGAGCGGATCACCCCCTTGCTGGTGGAGGCGTGGATAAACTCGCCGGCACCGGTATAGACCCCCACATGGTACTGCTGCCAGCCGGTCTTGAAGAAGACCAGATCCCCGTGTTGCAGTCGGTAGCGATCCACCGGTTTGCCGATACTGGCCTGGGATTCGGTGGTTCTTGGCAGGTTGACGCCCAGCACCTGGTTGTAGGCGAGCTGGGTGAAGGCGGAGCAGTCGAGCCCGGCGCGGCTGGCGCCGCCCATCCGGTAAGGGACACCGCGCCACTGCTGGTAGAAGCCATCAAAGGCACTGCTCTGCCGGGGGGCCGGAGGCGGCTCCGGCGTGCTGGAGCAGGCGGCCAGCAGCAGAGTCAGCAGGATGGGCAGCAACGGACGGTACATCAGGGCACATTCTCCAGAACAAACGTGGCAAAACAGGTGCGACAGGACACGTTCGGCACGACAACTTTTCCATCATAAACAAGGTATTGGCCAGATACCTAGCTCTGTGTGACAAAAATGGTCGTTTTGTTGCAAAAAAACGCCAGCACGGTGGCTGGCGCTTGGGGTCTGGCGTCACTGGTCAGGAGGCGGGACTGATCAGCGGTTTGAGCAGCTCGGCCAGCTTGTAGAAGGTCTGCACCCGGGTGGTGCTGGGGCGCCAGACCAGCCCGATCTCGCGATAGGGGGTCTCCCCCGGCAGCGGGATGGCCACCAGATCGGAGTTGGCGAGAATGCCTGCGTCTATGGCCATTTGTGGCAGGAAGGTGGTGCCAAGACCCGCTTCCACCATCTGCACCAAAGTGTGCAGGCTGGTGGCGGCGAACGGGTTGATCTTGCTCTTGTCCCGCAGGCGGCAGGCGCTCACCGCGTGCTCGGTGAGGCAGTGTTCCCGCTCCAGCAGGAAGATGCTCTGGTTGGGCAGCTCCTTGTAGTCGAACGGGGTATGCAGACCGGCCGCCATGCTGGCGGGCATCACCATGTGGAATGGATCCTGACCGACGGTCTTGCAGTGAAAACCGCCGATCTCGATGGGCAGAGCGAGGATCAGCAGATCGAGCTGACCCTGTTCCAATTGCTTGAGCAGATTGCTGGTGGTGTCTTCACGCAGCAACAATTCGAGGTCAGGATAGGCCTTGCTGCACTCTTTCAGTAGCTTGCTGAGCAGGAAGGGGGCGATGGTGGGGATGCAGCCCAGACGCACAGTCCCTTGCATCACGCCGCCCTGATGTTGACCGAGCTCCATCAGATCCCGTGCATCGGAGAGCAAATTGCGAGCGCGCTCGACGATTTCCATGCCGACCGGGGTCATAATGAAGCTCTTGTGGTCCCGCTCCACCAGCTGCAGGTTCATCATATCCTCCAGCGTCTGGATCCCGGTACTCAGGGTCGACTGGCTGACATGGCAGGCCTTGGCGGCGCGATTGAAGTTCTTGTGCTCGTCGAGAGCAACCAGATATTGCAGCTGTTTGAGGCTGGGCCAACGTTGCATAGAAAAAACCGATTAATGCTATCTATTTAATTTGATTTACTAATCTACCATCGGGTCTATAGTTTGTCGCTTGAATTAGATGGACTTGGCTCTAGGTAGCCCAATCCTCACCGGATTGTTCACTTCACATAAAGAGGAATTGAATATGGTATTGGTAGGCCGTCCCGCACCCGATTTTACCGCCGCTGCTGTTCTGGGTAATGGCGAGATCGTTGATTCATTCAACCTGTCATCCCACATCAAAGGCAAAGCTGCCGTTGTCTTCTTCTATCCGCTCGATTTCACCTTCGTCTGCCCGTCCGAGCTGATTGCCTTTGATCACCGTTATGAAGAGTTCCAGAAGCGTGGCGTGGAAGTGATCGGTGTTTCCATCGATTCCCAGTTCTCCCACAATGCATGGCGCAACACCAAAGTGGAAGATGGTGGTATCGGTCAGGTCAAGTACCCGCTGATCGCCGACGTGAAACACGAAATCTGCAAAGCCTATGACGTTGAGCATCCGGAAGCCGGTGTGGCGTTCCGTGGCTCCTTCCTGATCGACAAGAACGGTGTCGTTCGTCACCAGGTTGTCAACGATCTGCCGCTGGGCCGCAACATCGATGAGATGCTGCGCATGGTCGATGCCCTGCAATTCCACGAAGAGCACGGCGAAGTGTGCCCGGCTCAGTGGGAAAAAGGCAAAAAAGGTATGCAAGCCTCTCCGGACGGCGTTGCCAAGTACCTGTCCGAGAATGCTGACTCCCTGTAATCGGGTCGCACTCTGCTTGAAGAACCGGCGCCAAGGCGCCGGTTTTTTTATGCCTTCTGCTCATCCCCAACCCATTAAACAGCGGAGTACGATCGTCTCGCCGCTGCACCACCCCCTATCGGAAGATGCCGTTAGGTGGCGTCTCACCGGGTGATCGGCGGTTGGGTTCTGACTCACTATGGTGGGTACAGGGAGGTGCTGATAGCTGGAGTGTTTCGCTAGTGCAACAGTTCTACAGTTTTCTGGATTGAATTTGCAACAATCTAGGCCGGTTTGGCTTGCGTCACGAGGGCGAAACGGGTGAACAGCGGACTCCGCTTTTTATCGTCTGTGGCTCAATATGATGAGGTTCGGGGCCATGTTGTTGGCCACTGGCAAGGGGCGAGGTGACAGGTGAAGAGAGGCCATAAAAAAGCGCGCCATGGGCGCGCTTTGTTTAACCGCTGAGGCGTTATTCCTCAAAGATACCGAAGTGCTCTTTGGCGAAGTTGACCCGCTGTTCGACGTTCATCTTCACCTGACCCAGCTTCTCGATGGTCTTGAGATTGGGCACCAGACCGCGACCGTTGGCGATCTGGATGGCAAGACCGGGACGGGCGTTGAGCTCCAGCAGCATGGGGCCGCGGAACTTGTCCAGCACCATGTCGGTACCGATATAACCCAGACCCGACATCTCGTAGCAGGAGGCGGCCAGGGTGAGCAGGGTATCCCAGTGGGGCACCTTGAGCTCATAGAGGTCGAGACCGGTATCCGGGTGGTGACGCAGCGGATTGCCAAACTGCACCGCCCGCAAGGCACGACCGGTACGCAGGCACAGACCCACCCCCACGGCGCCCTGGTGCAGGTTCGCCTTGCCGTCCGAGGCGGCGGTGGAGAGGCGCATCATCGCCATCACCGGGAAACCTTTGAAGATGATGACCCGGGCATCGGGTACCCCTTCGAAGGAGTAGCCGTCGAACACATCATCGAAGTTGATGAGGCCTTCCACCAGCGCCACGTCGGGCTTGCCGCCGAGTGAATAGAGCCCCGCCAGAATGTTGGAGACATGACGCTCCAGATCCTGACCGTTGGAGGCACTGCCGTTGGGCTTGTAGAAGAGGCCATCTTCCTGGCGCAGGATCACCAGGATCCCCTTGCCGCCCGAACCACGGGCCGGTTTGATACAGAAACCCGGCCAATCCTTCACCAGCTCGGTGATGCGGCCCACGTCGTGCTGGGCACGGATGGTACCGATCAGTTCCGGCACCGTCACCCCTGCATCCAGCGCAATGCGCTTGGTCTGCAGCTTGTCATCCACCAGCGGAAAGAGGCTGCGCGGATTGTAGCGGCTGATGTAGGAGTGGTTGCGCTTGTTCATGCCGAGGATGCCTGCCTGTGACAGGCTCCACGGGGAGGTATATTTTTCCCAGAACCACATCTGTTACTTGTCCTTACCCGGGGTGGCACCAGATTTCATCTCGTCCACCAGCGGCTTGAAGCGCTTCAGTTCGCTCAGCTTGTAGCCGGTGTAGTTACCCATCAACAGCACGGTCGCCATCAGCACCAGCTGCAGACCGAGGAAGTTGAAGGTGAGGTGACGGATCAGTTCGTTGTCCATCGCCAGATAGGCGATAACGGCCACCAGCAGAGAGCCACCACCCTGGCGGAACACCTCTTTCGGACCCTCTTCTTCCCACAGAATGGACATCCGCTCGATGGTCCAGGAAAGAATGATCATCGGGAAGAAGGTGATCTTCATGCCATCAGTCAGCCCCAGCTTGAAGGCAAACGCGGAGAAGATACCGATCATCGAGATAACCATGATGATGATCGCCGATATTCGGGCAACCAGCAGCAAGTTGAGCCGCGACAGGTAGGAACGGATCACCAGACCGGTGCCCACGATAAGCAGGAAGCCCACCAGACCGGTGATCAGCTGGGTCTGGATAAAGGCGACGGCGATCAGCACCGGCATAAAGGTACCGGAGGTCTTGATACCGACGATAACCCGCAGGAACACCACCATCAGCACGCCGATCGGGATCAGCAGCAAGCCCTTGAACAGGGTCTGCTCTTCCAGCGGCAGGCTGTGGATGGAGAAGTTCATCATCTCTGATTTTTCGAACTTCTGGGCCAGCGCCACGCTCACCGGTTGCTCTTGCTCGATCATCGAGAAGCTGACGCGGGAGTTGTGACCGCCGGTTACATCCAGCAGGGCGCCGGAGTTGTATTCCCACAACAGCAGGTTGGCCGGACGGCCCTGTTCACCGGTTTGCGGGTTGAACAGCTTGTAGTCGGCCGGGCTGTTGAACACCTGCAGGTAATCCACCAGCTCCTGGCGGCGGCGACCATCTTCCAGGTTCAGTGCATGGACCACGCGGGTCGGCACGTCAGCATTGTTGAGCAGCTCGGCGATCAGGTTGGCGCGGCTCTTGTGCTTTTTCAGCAGCTCGGCGTTCTGCTCCTGCTTCTCGATCTCCTTGATGATCTCGCGAGTCAGGGTGTAGCCATCGGCAGAGCGCTCCTGGGCCCGCTCGAGGATCTGCTTCATCGCAGTGGCGTAAGGCTCACTCTCGATTTGCTTCTCGATGGCGGGCGGCTGCGGATTGGCGGCCGGTTTGGCATGGGCATCCGCCATCATGTCGACGCGGTAGTAGAGCTCCTGACGGCCAGACGCGGTGCGAATGGACCACTCGGCGCGGGCATCGCCATCTTTCTCGACAAAGGAGAGGCCGTAGCCGGGGCTGGCGGCGTTCTCGTTCATCAGGGTAAATCCGGGCTGGGTGCCCGGAATGGCCAGAGAGGCGATCACCGGATCCCCGGTCGCTTCAAACTCCAGCTTGGCTTCGATGGACCAGATCTGGCGCTTTTCACCGGGCGTCAGCGGCACGTCCAACGCGATATGGTGATAAATCGTCATCCCCAGGCCGACAATGTACAGCAGGGCTACCAGCAAATAGAACGGCTTACGGGAAACCATGGATTATTTCACATCCTTGAGCTTGGGTTTGGGTTGGATATATTCGCGGGCCACATCAACCACGGCGATGTCTTTCAAAAATTCGCGACCCAACAGCACAGGGAAGGCCATGTCGCTACGATCTTTCAGGGTAAATTCGGCTTTTTCGGTCATGTCGCCAATGCGCACAGCCAAGCGGACCACCGGACGGCGGTCGAGGTCATCGGCGGAGGCCTGACGCACCCGCACGTGGCGCACCAGCGGTGCTTCGATCTGGATCTTGTCATCCACATCCTGATGGCTCAGGAAGAAGCGTACCCAGTTTTTGCCGTTGCGCTCGAAAATGGTGATCTCTTGCGCGCTGATGGAGGAGGTGGTCGCACCGGTATCGACCCGTGCCTGGAAGGCGTCGTTGGCGGCATCGACCCAGATCCACTCCGCTTCACCCACCATCAGCTTGCCATCAATGGTGTGGCCCTGATTGGGGGCCGGGCACTTCTCCACTGGAACGGCCATCGGTTTTGGCGGTTCGGCGGGGAGGGTGGCGAGCTTGTGGTCTACTTGTTTGACGGACTCTTTCATATTGGTGACATCTGTGTTGAGCTGAACCAGCAGGTGCTGTTGCTGCACATACTGCTTCTGTTGCTGTTCCATGGATGTTTGCAGGCGCTGTTCGCTCTGGTTGAGTTCGCTACGAAGCTCGGCCAGCGTCAGAGCAGGAACCTGAGGCGCTTTTTCCATATTGACACACCCGCCGAGACTAAGCAGGGAGAGCAGGGTCATTCCTTTTAATTTGCTTTTCATGTCATTCATTTAACTGTGCTTCCTGGAATTGGGTCAGTGTAACTTCCTGAATCGCCATCGGCTAGTCTTTGGCCTTGCGGGCAATCAGTACGGCACGTTTCGGCGCCGGGTGTCCTTCTACCGTGAGTGCCGGATTGTCTGAGTCCAGATAGTCACTCAGGGATTCATTAATCATCCAGTCGGTACGACGCTGTTCGTCGGTGCTGGTCATATTCTCGTCTACTATTCGCACGTCGGTGAAACCGCAGCGCTCGACCCACAACTTGAGGGCGCTACTTGAGGGGATAAACCAGACGTTGCGCATCTTGCCGTAACGGTCGGTGGGCACCAGCACGTCGTTGACACCGCCGTCAATCACTAGCGTCTCCAGCACCAGCTCGCCATCGTCCTTGAGCTGATTACGCAGCTGCTCGATGTGCTCGATGGGGGA
>NZ_JRGK01000179.1 GCF_000764645.1 Aeromonas finlandensis | reverse complement strand
CGGTGATAGAGCACCCCCATGGAGAAGACGGTGTCAAAGGCGCGCAGCTCCGGCAGCTCCTGAATGCCGAGCGGCAACAGGTGGGCACGCTGATCGTTGCCTGCGAAGTGGCGAATGGCCTCGAACTGGCAGAGGAACAGCGGGCTCGGGTCGATGCCGACCGCAAGCTTGGCCCCTTCGCCCACCATGCGCCAGAGGTGGTAGCCGCTGCCGCAGCCCACATCCAGCACGTAACGTCCCGCGAGCGGGCTGATGTGGGGCAGCACTCGATCCCACTTCCAGTCGGAGCGCCACTCGGTATCGATGTGAATGCCGTGCACCGTAAACGGCCCCTTGCGCCAGGGCATGAAGTGGCGCAGCAGGCTCTCGACTTTTTTGCGCTCCCCTTCACCAAGGCTCTCGGCCGAGCCTATCTCGACCCGGCTTTTCAGCTCGATGTTGCCGGGGGATACCACCGGTAGCTTGTTGAGGGCGCGGTTCCAGCGCGGCAGATCGCCATGCTGGTTGTCATGTTGCCAGGTGTGCAGCTGGGCGGGCAGGGTGTGCAGCCAGTGGCTCAGCCGGTTTTTGGCAATCAGTTGATAGAAGTTGGCAAAGTCGATCATGGCTGGGCGTCGCTGGATTTGATGGCAATCATGGAGCCGAAGTTGAAGCACTGGAACCAGAGATCCTGATGGGTGAAACCGGCGTCCCGCAGGCGGGCACGGTGGGTCTCCAGGCTGTCGGTACGCATCACGTTCTCAAGGGCGGTGCGTTTCTGGCTGATCTCCAGCTCGCTGTAGCCGTTGGCCCGTTTGAAGTCGAGATGAAGCTCGATAAGCAGCTCGTTGACCGGCTCATCTTCAAAGCGGAACTTCTCGCTCAGGATCAGGATCCCGCC
>NZ_JRGK01000178.1 GCF_000764645.1 Aeromonas finlandensis | reverse complement strand
AGGGGTTGGTCTCTTTCTCATAACCGTTCATGGAGAAGTTCTTGCCGCGGGCGGTTTCACCTAAAACCAAGAACATCAGGGTGGGTTTGTCGTTTTTCACGACGCGAGTTGCGTCATCCCCGAGGGTGGCAAACGGTATGGGTTCTGCCAGGTAACGTTTGTAGAGATACTTGGTCGTACTGTTAATAAAGTTGGCCGGTACAATTTCACGCTGGAGGTTTGGATTATTACGCCCCACAGAGACGTAATCCTGATAGTACATGGCTGCGATCCCAGCCACGATGGCAAGAGAAGCCAGCATAGAGAGCCCTCGCAGGAAAAGGCCCTTGTACCACTTGTCTTCATACTCAATTTTCACGAAGAACAGGACGATTGCCGGTCCGACCCCTGTTAGCAATACCCACATTACGATAGGCAGGTTGAGATAGGCGTAAGCTTCGTTCTGGTTGGTTTCGAAGATGTTCTGGATCATTGTCTGATCGAACAGAACGCGATACTTCATCATGGTGTAGCTGACAATAGAGCTGGTCACAAAGAGGAAGGCGAAGAAGGGCTTGACCAGATAACGGATGGAGAACGGGATAAATACAAAGTTGAGGGCAGCGATCAGGAAAAAGGGGAGCGAGAGCGCAAATCCTGGTTTGAAGTACTCAAGGTTGTATATGACTTCATAGAAGTGGAGTAAAAATCGCCAGTTCAGCATGAAGGTGAATGAAAGCGCTAATAACAAGATCAGTGGCACTATTTTTATTTTAAAAATGAAAGGCATAACTGCTCCCTGAATAGCCTTTAGGCATACATTTCTTAGCGATACCGACGAGACTTTTTATGTCGAAATTTTGAGGCTGGATATTAACAAAGCTGTATGCCTGCTTAAGTGGTTAATTATTGTTGTCTATTACTAATGAGATATGTGTCACAAAAAATGTTGCAAGTTCAGAGGTCGTACTCAGCATTCAGGTCATTTTTTAATAGGTTTTGCAGATAAAGGGGCATTTGCGCAAATCTGTCGCTGGCTTTGCGCGCTTTGACCATCGTGATCTATGGTCGTCATACATTGCCATAGGGCATATTTTTGCCGCCACATGATGAGCACAAAATGTGCTGGAGGCATGTAAAAAGTCTTACATTTCAAACGATTCACTCTGTTGTTCAAAAAGAAAACAGTGGCAGGTTTTATGCACTATGGTCAAAGTGGCATTGGGTGCCACTGGCCTCATCCAACCTGTAAGGAACATGGTATGTCTACGGATGTCAATTCAATTGGTAGCTCATCTGTCTCTGCCTCGTATAACAGCGCAGCGTCTTCCGCTAGCACTCAACCAGTGAAACCTCCGCATCATCATCACACCGATGGAGGCGGTGAAAAAATGATGGGTGATGTCACATCGGCGTTATCGTCGTTAGGTATCAATGTCGATACCTCAAACAGCGATACCAAATCGGCGTTGTCATCTTTTATGCATGAGCTGATGGGAACACTGCGTGGTTCACCTGAAGGCAAGGCTGATCATGATAATGATGGCGACGAACAAGCCGGTGGCGTACAGGCGTCAACACTCCAATCGGGCAGCGGAGGCAATCCCATGAAGCAGGGGCTTGATACGCTGATTTCAGAACTGAGCAGTGGTAGCAGTACTGATCCGGCATTGAGTAAATTGCAGGATCAATTCAACTCGATGATTGGCTCGTCCTCAGGCCAGAGCGATAAGAAAGTCTCATTTCAAGATTTTTTAACTGCGTTCGCTAGCAAGTTGCCACAGGAATCGCCAACCAATGGTTATATGGTCGATACGACTGCATGACCTACAACATGACATGAACGCTAATGTGGGGGTCGTAAGACCCCCATTTTTATGGCTAGAAGTTGTCAGCTTAAGTTTTTCTTAATAAACACCCGACATTCTGTGATTGACGGGAATCCGTCTAACCACAGGATAGGGTGAACCATGCATAACAATACCAGCAGTGCAGTAAGCAAAGTGCCTGAACTCACGTTGGCATTTTGGGTCATTAAAATTCTTGCAACGACACTGGGGGAAACTGGTGGCGATGCGGTTTCCATGTCTATGGATCTGGGTTATCTGGTTAGTACGGGCATCTTTGCTGTCATTTTCTTTGTAGCTGTCAGTGCTCAGATATCAGTCAAGACCTATAACCCGACGCTGTACTGGGCTACCATCATTGCAACCACGACTGTTGGCACGACACTGGCGGACTTTGCTGACCGCTCTTTAGGGATTGGTTACGCAGGCGGTTCGACCATTCTGGTTCTCTTGTTGCTCGGTTCATTTGCGGTGTGGTATCGAGCTCAAGGAGAGATATCGTCCAGCGTGATTTCTTCACCCAGGACGGAAATGTTCTATTGGATCACCATCATGTTTTCGCAAACCCTTGGTACTGCTCTTGGTGACTGGACTGCAGATGATGCTGGGTTTGGTTATGCCGGTAGCTCTGTGGTGTTTGGAGGCATCTTGCTGGCCATTGTTGCGACTTATTTGTTGACCAACATCTCTCGTACCTTTTTATTCTGGGCTGCCTTTATTATTACTCGTCCTCTCGGGGCGGTTGTGGGGGACTTTCTGGATAAGCCCATCAGCAAGGGTGGTCTGGAGCTGAGCCGTTATTCAGCTTCAGTAGCGTTGCTAGTCGCGATAGCTGCCCTTGTCTACATATCAACCCTGAAGAGCAAGCGAAATGATCCCGTGGAGTTAGATCTTGATTCTGAGGGGTAATTGAACAAACCTTAGCCCAGGAGCAAGTCACACATACTGTGGTTTGCTCCTTTTATGTGAAGGCAAAATATAGAGGTGCAAGCAGAGCATCGGAAACCGGTAATTCTCATCATGAGTGTTAAAATCCACAAGGGTTCATTATGAACAATCACCCATCATCGATATCGGCCTTATTGAACAAGGTTCCAGAAGTCACCCTGATCTTCTGGTTAATCAAAATGATGTCGACCACAGTAGGTGAGACTGCTGCTGATTTTTTGATTTTTAACATGCATCTGGGATTGACGGTGACATCTATATTGATGGGGATTATTCTAATAGCGGCCCTTTTGGTGCAAGTTTCGTCGATTCACTATGTCCCTTGGAAGTATTGGTCTGCGGTCGTACTGGTGAGCATATTTGGGACGTTGGTGACCGACAATCTTACCGATCAAGTAGGTGTGCCGTTGGCGATGTCTACTAGCGTGTTTACGGTCATGCTGCTGGCCACGTTCTGGATCTGGTATGCACAGGAAAAAACACTCTCTATTCAGTCTATCGATAATCGTAAGAGGGAACTGTTTTACTGGGCAGCCATTCTGGTGACCTTCGCACTGGGCACTGCAGCTGGGGACTGGGTATCCGAGGGAATGGATATTGGTTATCTGAATGCTATGCTGCTGTTCGGCGCATTGATCGTGGCCACTGCTATTGCGCATTACAGGTTCAAGCTGAACACGGTTTTGACGTTCTGGATTGTCTATGTGCTTACAAGACCGCTCGGTGCCTCAGTGGGAGACTTACTATCGCAGCCAGAGAAGCATGGGGGGTTGGGATTTGGGGTAACTAATACCAGTTTGGTCTTCTTCGCTTGCATCATAACAC
>NZ_JRGK01000177.1 GCF_000764645.1 Aeromonas finlandensis | reverse complement strand
GCTTCTGCTTCTGCTTCTGTTTCTGCATGTAGTGATTGGGGCCTCATTGTTTTCAGGTGCTGTCGCTAGACCCTGATACGCCTGTCCATCAGATAAATCATCACGGAACATGTTGTGGGGCCAGTTGGTTTCGCCATCACCAGTAGTGGGAGGGGGCTGTATGAGCGTTAGTTTTCTCTCTTAATGATTGAGATAGACATCTTGCTCTGCATAGGCCAACAGAGGCGTGCCGGGGTTGGCCCGTTTCGCGCCAAAGAAGCGGGTCATGACGCCAGATTGCTGGCCCAGTCGCTGCAGCTTGACGTGATCCAGCTCGATCTGCTCGGGTAGCCAGGTAAACACGGCAGCACAGTGACCATTGCCCAGACTGCGTTCCAGGGTTTGCTGCCAGTTCTTGATTTTGGGGCTGTGTACCACCAGTACTCTGTTGGGATCGATGCCTCGCTCTTCCAGGTGGCTCACTGTGGGACGTCCTGGGGGAGCGATCAACAAGATCCAGCCAGTATGGGAGTCACCCAGCTTGGTTAATTCGCTCAGAAACTGGTCATCAGACTGGATAGTTACACCATAATGAGCCGACTCCGCTTTGCAGGCGGTTCTGGTTGGCCAGGGGTTGCTCATGGCACGATTCATCGCAAAGGGCAGTGAGTGCAGGGGCTGGTTCATATACTTTTTCCTGTATGAATATCCAAGCTGTATGCGTATACAGTAGTTCTATCCTAAGACAGTGACAAGGTGTTTCTGCTGAAATTTGTGATGGTGTTGGCATGTTGAATTTATAAGTGATTGTATTTAATTGTTTTTTAATGAAAATTCATCTGGTTGTTTTTTGCGCTATGGACAAACCCTGTGTAACCGCCCATGGTTATACAGGCCATTTACAGGAGGTGCCGCCATGGATATCAATACCTTGCAGCGTCTGGATGCCAACATCTTGCTGGGCATCATCAATGAGAAGCTAAGGCTCGAGTGTGACGGATTGGAGGAGTTGCTGGCCTATTACGATATGAGAGAAGAGCAGTTGGCAGGGCGTCTGGATCAGATTGGGTACCATTACGATCCATTGAGCAATCAGTTCAAGGCACATCTCTGAGGGTGCAATCATTGCTTCATATTTATACGGTAATTTTTCAGGCGCATTGAAACCGGTTTCAATGCGCCGTATTGCCGCCTATTTTCAGTGATTTTCAGTGATTTTCAAGGCTTGGCAATCTCTGAAAACCTATTCATGCCATAATATTTTTATTTTTTTGGTAAAGTACTGATAATAGAGGGTATTTTTGTTTTTCTGCAATCAGTTAAAGGAAAGGGTTTTCAAGCTTTTCAGGCTGTTTTTATCGGTTAACGTGTGACTTGCGTTAACTTTTAATTCTGCCGCTTTAGTTAGTATTCTCACGCCGGTACATATTTTGAGATAACAACAGCGCCGGTCCCGTAAGCGGGATAACAATTTTATTTGTAACGAAGGAATATGGTTTATGGCTACCAAGAAGAAGACAGACCAGGATCTCCAACTGGATAAAGATCAGCTCAAGGCGAGTATCGTGCGTCACCTGCGTTCTACCTTGGGAACAAGTGAACAGAAAGCCTCTCCCGAAGCGTGGTGGAAAGCCACTGCGGCGGCCGTCAATGAACAGGTGTACGAGCGCCTGACCCGCACTCAGCAGACTCACTTCAAGAAAGATACTCGTGCGATTCACTATCTCTCTGCTGAATTTCTGATGGGACGATTGACCTCCAACAACCTGCACAACCTCTCTCTCTACAAGACCTGCGAAGAGGCGCTGGGCGAGCTCGGTCTGGACCTGACCGACCTGTGCGAACAAGAGCCAGATATGGCACTCGGCAATGGTGGCTTGGGACGTCTGGCTGCCTGCTTTATCGACTCGCTGGCCACTCTGAACTACCCGGCGGTTGGCTATGGTATCCATTACGAACACGGTCTGTTCCGTCAGGAGATTCAAGATGGCCGCCAGATCGAGCGTCCGGACTCTTGGCGTGAATATGGCAACCCTTGGGAGATCTGCCGTCCCGAGTCCGTGCAAGAAGTGCCACTTTACGGCTACGTTGAAACCGTGTTTGGTGACAATGGCGGCTTGAAGAAGGTATGGCACGCGGGTCGCAAGATCAAAGGGGTGCCTTGGGATATTCCGGTCGTCGGTTTTGGCGGCCACACCGTCAACATCCTGCGTCTGTGGGAATCCCGCGCCTCCGAGTTTTTTGACTGGGACGTGTTCAATGCCGGTGGTTACATCGACTCCCAGGCTGAAAAAGCCCAGGCCGAGACCATCTCCAAGGTGCTCTATCCGAACGATGAGACCGATGCAGGTAAAGAGCTGCGCCTGATCCAGCAG
>NZ_JRGK01000176.1 GCF_000764645.1 Aeromonas finlandensis | reverse complement strand
ATTACGAACCTCAGCCCCTCCAATATCTTTTCCAGCGTGGTCAGCAGGATATCCTCGAACCACTGGAATATGGCCTGAAAGAAATGCACCACCCACATGATGACGCTTTCAATCATATCCTTGAGCCAGTTCCTGAACGAATTAAGCAATTCCATGGCTTTTATCCTTAGTCCAGCAGGGCAATTCTAAACGAGGTGTAAAGCCCCAATAGCTTCACGCACAGCGCGATTATTTCGAATATCTTTTGCAGGTCCGCATTGCAGAACACATCAAACACCAGACTACCGCCGCCCATGCCGCCAATCTCCGGCACGTCGATACTGAACTGGGGACACGTACCCGCACCAACATCCACTTTGAAGAACCCGCCAATGGCCGAGAACAACGGCAACGAGTTCATCTCTGTAACATGATGTTGCATGACCGTGCCGTAATTGCGCTGGCTCCAGTCGTTGGGATTGGGGTTGACTGACTTGGGGTCGGTCTTGATGTTGGTGTCACCTGGCGGCAATGGCTTGTCGCCGTTGTCCTCGTCTTGCTTCTCGATGGCGTCCTTGATGGCGTCCAGCTTGGTGCCCATCTGGGCGTTGCCGTCCTTGATGGCGTTGGCAGTCTGTATCTGGCCAACCCCTGCGCCTGCACTACCCTGTGAGGCCGACAACTGCGCCTCTTTAATCGACGACTGAATGTCCTTACCCGTCTGCTGGATGACCTTGCCCAAAGCGGCGTTCTGCTCACTGCTGGCCTTGATCTCTTTGTTGCTTGTCTCGGCTATCTTGTCCACGACCGTGTTCAGCGTGGCCGTGCCCGTTGCACCTGACGTGGGGTTACTGACGGCGCTGCTGGCCGCGTTCTGGAGCTGGTTCTGTGCATCGGTGGTGGCCTGCGACGAACTGGGGGGAGTGACTGGAGTATCTACACCCGCCGTTGATGAATCCTCAGTGTTACCACTGGTCTGTATCGGGCAGTTCTCACCCGTGAACTTGATGACCCCCATCCAGATGTTTGGGTTTCCCCCTGGATTGATGGCACCGCCAACTGTGGTAACGGAACACTGGCCATAGCACTGGATCTTGACCGAGCCAAACGTGCTTGTAAAAAAGCTCACTGGCTGACCCGGCTCACCATAGGTATTACCCGCGATGCCTTCACATATCGGGCGACAAAACTCTTTGCCTGTTATTGCGTTGACGTCTTTGATTGACCCGAGGAGACATTGAACGGGTTTCTTTTCACATATAGTGCCGTTATTTGTGACCTTGGGGCCAAACGTGAATTCTGGTTTGCCATCCGGAGGGCAAACAAATTGACTTTGTACCGTATAAACAAACGTGCCATACATTGAACCGCCATCACATGATTTACCACCATCCGCAGTCATGCAGGGGAATTTTGAATTGGCTGGGGTTGCTTGATCTTTCCAAACATATGACCACGCCGGATTCGGCGGCGGATTATACGCTTTGACCCTATCCATACAGGCATCCAGCGATATACCTGTGACACTATTTGGCACCGCATTCCGAACCGAGCAAGTTCCAGACGTCAAATTAGGAACATCTTTTTTCTGTGCAGCGACCCATTCCGCCGCGTGAGCATAATTACCAATGGCCAGCGTGAGCATTCCCAGCGCGATGGCGCCGAACATGATATAGAACGCCCACTTGAACAGGCGGAGGATGAGCTTAAAGAAATTCAGCGGGTTGATGCAGTACATCAATGCCTTGAGGGTCTTCTTTGTTATCCAGCGCCAGTTAATGGCGCGAATTGTTTGCCGATATGATCGCATATGCCAGCACCAACCCTGTGATGAACATTATGGGAGCCCAAATCATGGCGTCCTCTCCAATGAAAAAGGGGCAGCGATTGCCGCCCCTTGCGGATGCAACATGATGTTACTTGCTACCCGCCAAGCTCTGGATCTTGCGCCAGCCCCAGACCGCAGCTGCCAAACCC
>NZ_JRGK01000175.1 GCF_000764645.1 Aeromonas finlandensis | reverse complement strand
CGGTCAGCCCGCCCTTATTCTCGATGTGCCGCAGCTAATCGAGTTGGCGCGCCGCAGAGAGCAACATTTGCTTCATCAACAAGCTGATGTGGTGTTCAGCATCAGGAATTGATGCGCACCCATAATGTCATTAACGGTGTTTACGGAGTCAAAACCATGGACTGGTTTCACAACTTGCAAGTCAAAACAAAACTGGTGTTGTCGTTCTCCGTCCTGATGGTGCTACTGGTGACGTTGACCGTGACCAGCTATAGCTCCACCAGAACCATGGCACAACTGGTGGTCACTATGCATGCCAACCAGCTGCTGCCGATCAAGGACATTACCACCGGCAATCTGTACGCGGTGTATCAAAACCGCGCCCTCTATCGCTATATCGGTGAAGTCGATCCTGATTTGAGAGATCAGGCATTGACCAACATGGACAAGTTTGAAAAGGGGATGTGGGATTCGCTGGCCAAATACCGCAAAACCTACCTCACCCAGCGGGAAACTGACCTGCTCTCCCGATTCGATCAGGCGTGGGCTCTGTACAAGGGGTATCAAAATGACATCCTCAGAGTGGCCCAAACCCAGAGCATTGATGTGGAAGCGGATCGCAAATCCTACCGCATGATGAGCGAGAAGGGGCGCCCCGCCTTCGATACGGCGGATGGGATACTCAGGGAGCTGGTTGACGTCAACACCACCCTGGCAAAGAACTCGTTGGATGAGAGCCAGGATGTCTATCAGGAGAATCTGCAGATCCTCCTCGTGATCTCAGTGTCGGCATTTATCATCTGTCTGCTGCTCGCCCTGCTGGTAACCCGCAGCATCTTGCGCCAGCTGGGAGGCGATCCCTCCTACACCGTGCAGGTTGTCTCCCGTGTCGCCAATGGCGATCTCTCCACCCCGGTCAAGCTGCGGGCCAATGACACCTCCAGCCTGCTCTTTGCTATCAAGAGCATGGCCCATCGCCTTTCTGATACCCTCAACGAAGTGGGCGCCATGTCAGAGGCCATCGGCTCGGCCTCCGAACAGGTAGCCGCCACTGCCAACTCGCTCTCCCAGACCGCGTCGGAACTGGCCTCCAGCGTTGAACAGACCAGCGCCTCGGTCGAAGAGATGGCCGCCACCGTGAGCCAGAACGCCGACAATGCCAAGGTGACCGAAAATATCTCCACCAAGGCGGCCAGCAGTGCCACCGACAGTGGCAAAGCGGTCGGTGAAATGGTTCATGCCATGAAAGAGATCGCCTCCCGCATCACGGTGATCAACGACATCGCCAACAAAACTGACTTGCTGGCCATCAATGCCGCCATCGAAGCGGCCAGGGCCGGTGAACATGGCAAAGGGTTTGCCACCGTGGCGGCCGAGGTCAGAAAACTGGCTGAGCGCTCCCAAAATGCCGCCAAAGAGATTGGCGAACTGGCGAGCCGCTCGGTCAGCGTGGCCGAACAGGCTGGCACCCTGTTACGAGAGATGCTGCCCGGCATCGATCAGACCGCCACGCTGGTACAAGAGATCGCCTCCGCCTCCCGCGAACAGCGCGCCAGCGTCTCCCAGATCAATATCGCGGTGACCCAGATCAGCGATGGCATGCAGGCCTCTGCCGCCTCTGCCGAAGAGCTGAGCTCCACCTCAGAAGAGCTCAGCTCCACCGCCTTGCAACTGCAAGAGTTGATGCAGCAGTTCACCCTGAGGGGGGGAAATACCCGTCAGCCGCAGCCGTTCCACGGTTCACACTATGTGGCCAAACCTGCTAGCCCGAAAAAGAGCGTCCTGAGCCAGCATTCCCCCCTGTACCACGACGAGGATCTGGAGCGGGAAGTCGATGATGGCAAGTTCACCAACTACTAG
>NZ_JRGK01000174.1 GCF_000764645.1 Aeromonas finlandensis | reverse complement strand
GACTTGGAAAGAGTGGCAGCGTCATTGCACCTGCGTAAAACTGCTCAGCATAGGTAAGATGGGTCTGAGCCCAATTTTGATACCAGGGTTGTTTGTAAATCGGCATATAGTGCACATTGGCGCCGATACCCTGTTCACATAGTTTTCGGAAGAGCACACTGCGTTGTTCAGGGGCAACATGGTGAACATAGAGATGGAAAGAACTACGTCGCTCGGTGCTGAAATAACGAGGTTGTAGGTGTGGGGCCAGTGTTTTGAAGTAGTTCCTAGCGAGCTCGTTACGCGTGTTAATCCATGTGTCCAAGCTGTCCATCTGGCTCAACCCCAGCGCGGCCTGGATATCGGTCATCCGGTAGTTGAAGCCGAGCATTTGCTGCTCGTAGTACCAAGGGCCGTCCGGTTCATTGATAAAGTCTTCCGGCTCGCGGGTGATGCCGTGGCTGCGGAGCATGCGCATGGTTTTGGCAAGCGCAGGGTCGTTGGTCATCGCCATTCCCCCTTCACCGGTGGTGATGATCTTTACCGGATGAAAGCTGAAGACGGTGATATCGCTGTAGCGGCCGTTACCGGTTGGTTCATCGTGATAGCGCGCCCCCAGGGCGTGACAGGCATCTTCGATGATTCGGAAGCCGTACTCTTGTCCCAGGCGGTGGATCTCTTTCATATCACAGGGGAGGCCGGCAAAGTGCACCGGGATCACTACCTTGGGCAGCTTTCCTTCCCGTTTCGCAATTACCAGTTTTCGTTCCAACTCTACGGCACACAGATTGCCGGTATCCAACTCGATATCAACAAAATCGACTTGTGCACCGCAATAAAGAGCGCAGTTGGCGGATGCAACAAAGCTGATAGGAGAAGTCCAGACCCAGTCGCCGGGGCCGACTCCCAGTGCCAGGCAGGCTATATGCAGTGCCGCTGTACCTGAGTTGACCGCCACCCCAAATTGCGCATCACAATAATCAGCAACCGCTTGTTCAAAACGAGGGACGACCGGTCCCTGCGTCAGAAAATCAGATTTGAGTACTTCCACAACAGCATCGATATCTGCCTGACTGATGGATTGACGGCCATAAGGGATCATTCTACAGCCCCTTTTTGATTCATTTGCTGAAGCTGCTCGATGGTAAAAAAGTCAGGGTTGCTCCGGGAGTTGTATTCAAATCCCTGCTCGACCATTTTTCCTTTTTCGCCCGCAGCCGTCTTGGAAAAGTCGTTATTGCGATTATTGAAGTTGATGGTCGGGCCAATCACGAAGAAGTCATCAAATTCAAAGGTATGATAAGAGTCATCGGCAGGGCACATCACTTCGTGCAACTTTTCTCCGGGACGAATGCCGATGATCTTGTGCGGCAACTGAGGTGCCATGGCGCTGGCTAGATCTGTGATACGAACAGATGGCAATTTGGGAACGAAAATCTCCCCCCCTTTCATCCGGCCGAAATTGTCCAGCACGAAATCTACCCCTTGCTGCAAGGTGATCCAGAAGCGAGTCATCTCTTCATGGGTGATGGGCAAAGCATCTGCACCCTGGTCAATCAGCTTTTGGAAGAAGGGGACGACAGATCCACGGGAGCCAACCACATTACCGTAACGGACCACAGCAAAACGGGTTGGGTCTTGACCCGCAATGTTGTTTGCTGCCACGAAGAGTTTATCGGATGCCAGCTTGGTGGCGCCGTAGAGATTGATTGGGTTGGCAGCTTTGTCAGTGGAGAGGGCAATAACTTTTTTGACTTGATTGAGCAAGGCTGCCTGGATGACGTTTTCAGCACCATGGATATTGGTTTTGATGCACTCCATGGGGTTGTATTCAGCAGCAGGAACCTGTTTCAGTGCCGCTGCATGGACCACGTAATCGACGCCACGCATCGCCATGGTAAGACGGTTGGCGTCTCTGACATCCCCAATGAAATAACGCATGCAGGGGTCATTGAACTCCTGCTGCATCTCAAACTGTTTCAGTTCGTCGCGAGAATAGATGATGAGTCGCTTCGGTTTATAACGTTCCAGTACTGTTTTGACCAATCGTTGGCCAAACGAGCCAGTGCCACCTGTGATCAGTAGCGTTTTATCGTTGAACATTGTGGGCATCTCGTCATAAAAACAGTAGATGAATCATATGCTAGCAAATAAAGTACCAGCTTTTTTGGCAAAGAGTGTGATCCATTCATAAAAACAGTTTAAAGATTAGGGCGACAGCCCGGACATCACAGGTTGGCCCTCAGCGGTTGCACCTTATCAAGATGGATTCAATGTCTGCGAGGTGAGCTGGATAGTTTTGCATACCTGCTCCACCGCATTGAGGGCTCTTGGGGTGAAGCGGTGCAGCTCATCGGAGTTGACCAGCATCAGTCGGTGATGTTTCACCGCATTAAGGTTTGGCCACTTCTGCCAGTGATGCAGGGCGTCAGGATCTTGACTCCCCGCCAGGATCAGCGCGGGGTTGGCTCTGATCACCTGTTCCATGTCCACTTGCGGGTAGGGGGTCTTGGCATTTGCCATGACGTTGATCCCGTCGCAAAGCTCTATAGCCTGAGCGGGCCAGGCGTTGCCGCTCACACTGGTTAGGGGGGGATACCAGAGCTGGTAGAACACCTTGACGTCGGTTGGGTGGCCATAACGCTGTTGCAGGTCATGCAGGCGCGCCAGATAGCGATCGGCGGCTTCGTTGGCACTCTTCTCCACCCCCAGCAATTTGCCCAGTGCCCGCATCTCGGTCGCCAGCGAGGCAAAATCGGTGGGCTCCGAGTAGAAAACCGGGATACCCAGCTGTTCCAGTGGTGCCAGCATTCGTGACTGGGCAGAGCGCCAGCCCAGGATCAGGTCCGGTTTTTGCGCCAGCAGCGCCTCGACATTGATGCTGCGATAATTGGCCACCTTGGGCTTGGTTTTCACCTCGGGGGGATAGTCGGAAGCATCGTCGATAGCCACCAGCTTGTCACCGGCACCGATGTCATAAAGCAGCTCGGTAAGATGGGGAACCACGCTCACCACCCGGTTCGGCGTGGCGGCCTGCAGCGCAGCGGGCAACCAGGCCAGCAGTACGCAGGGCAGCCAGATAGGCAATCGCAACCATCTAACCATGAAATAACCCCGCCACAGTGACAACCAGCGCCAGCATCAACCAGCTCCAGCCCATTGCTTGCAGAATGTTGAGTACCTTGCGCGGTGACTCGCCATCGGGGTCATCACCGCTGCCAATTACCGGCCAGCGTTGCAAGGTTCCCTGATAGTAGCGAGGGCCACCAAGGCGGATCCGGCACTTGTCAGCAAGTAGTGTCAACAGCATCCCGATGGCGGGATAGGGCCAGAGCACACCGCTTCGCAGCAGTAGGGTGGCCTGCCTGATACGGGGCAGCAGGAGCGGCAGCCCCAGCAGCAGAATAGTGGGGGCATTGAGCCCCTGATAGAGGGCGCTGGCAGCCCGGCCAAAATAGCCAAACGCGGGATCCTTCATGCTCCAACCCTGGCTCATCAGCTGGGTCAGCCGCCAGAGCAAGGCGCCTTGTACCCCCGCGAGGGCGTATCCCAGCAGCGGGCCAGCCCATTGGCCCACCAGACGCAGGGCGCAGCTTTCGGTTGCCGCTTTGGCAATGCCCATGGCAGAAAGTTTGCCGGTGTCACGTTTGAGCCAGGGAGCCGCCTGCAATCTCGCCAGCGGTAGGGTCTCCTGCGTGACGAGCGCACGGGTGGCATGGGCAAGTTCGCGCAGCGGACGGGATTCGATCATCAGCAGCAGGAACAGCAGGTCAAACAGCGGCTCGCTCAGGGCCAGATTGCGCAAGGACCAGAGTCCGGCCGCGCAGGGAACCCAGACCACCAGCATCGCCAGCAGGCCCGCTTGCAATTGCTGGCGTGGCGTACCATCGGCTCTGTGCACCTTGTGACCCAGTCGGGTCAGCAGAGGCGTAATGGCCGAGAGCCGCAGATGGGATGGCCACGGGATCACCGTCTCCAGCAGGGCAGCCCCCACCAGAATGGCCGCCGTCGTCGAGAGGAGGGCGTCGGCCATCAGTTCGAGCGAGCCGGTTTCGATCACAGCTTGCCGAGCATCTTGATGATCATTTCGGCAGAGTGTTTGCCAGCCACTTCGATAAAGGCGTCGAAGGATTCAACCTGTTCCTTGCCCGCGATATCGGACATGGCACGCACCACTAGATAGGGCACTTTGAACATGTGGCACACCTGGCCGATAGCTGCCCCTTCCATCTCGACTGCCAGCATCTGCGGGAAGTCAGCGCGGGCTTTGGCGATGGCGTCCGGTTTGCACATGAACTGATCACCGGTGCAGATAAGGCCAACCTTGGTCTGATGCTTGCCTTGCTCGGCGATGCAATCCTGGGCGACCGCGATGAGCTTCTCGTCGCAGGGGAAGGCGGCAGGTTGCTGTGCCATCTGGCCCATCTCGTAGCCAAAGGCGGTTACGTCGACATCGTGGAAGCGCATCTCGCGGGCAATTACCACATCACCAATGTGCAGGTCTTGGGCAAAGCCGCCCGCAGAGCCGGTATTGATGACGCAGTCGGGGGCAAATTTTTCCAGCAGCAGGCTGGTGGCCACGCTGGCGGCAACTTTACCGATGCCGGAGCGGGTCAGGATCACCTCTTTGCCTGCCAGCATCCCTTGATAGAACTCGCAGCCACCCAGTTGCAGGGTGGTGGGGTTGTTCATCTGGCTGCGCAGCAGGGCTACTTCTTGTTCCATGGCGCCGATAATACCTACTTTCATTGCTGACCTCGTTTTGCTAGCCGTATGGCTGAATTTAAGTTGCTGTAGATCATAACAAAAGATGACGTCGGCGCCGAGAGGCACAAGCGAAAGGGGAGATAAACGACGGCACGCCGTGTGGCGTGCCGTCAGTTGCTGATTCAGCGTGGGAGGGAAATGAGTGGAGCGTTTAGCCGAGGGCGGTATCCAAGGTCATCATCAGGGCAAAGCCCGCCATCAGGCCGAGGGTGGCATAGGTCTGATGACCGTTGCGGTGGGTCTCGGGGATCACTTCATGGGAGACCACGAAAAGCATGGCGCCAGCTGCGAGCCCAAGCCCTATCGGGTAGGCGATGGCAAGGCCGCTGGAGAGCCCCACCCCGAGCAGGGCGCCTAACGGTTCGAGCAGGCCGCTGGCGATGGCGACCAGCACGGCAACAGAGGGGCGAAAACCGGCGGCGCACATGGCCAGTGCCACCGCCAACCCTTCGGGAATATCCTGCAGCGCGATGGCGGTGGTGAGTGGCAGCCCCACCGACATATCTCCCTGGGAGAAGCTCACCCCGATGGCCATCCCCTCCGGCAGGTTGTGCAGGGCGATGGCAAAGACGAACAGCCAGACCCGGGAGCACTGCTCGTGGCCGGGGCCGCAGGGGCCGGTCTTGTCATGTTCGTGCGGGGTGAACTGATCCAGCCCCAGCATTAACAGCACCCCGAGGGTCATCCCGACCACCACCACGGCGGCGGCACTAAAGCCGTTGCCGGTGATCCCCTCAGCAGCCTCCAGCCCCGGCAACAGCAGCGAGAAGGCACTGGCGGCCAGCATCATGCCTGCGGCGAAGCCCAGCATGGTGTCCTCCACTTTTTGCGGCACCGAGCGTAGGAACAGGGCGGGCAGGGCGCCAATGGCGGTGGCGGCAAAACCGGCGGCACCACCTATCAGGCCGTAGCGAACGCCGCTGGTTACTTCGCCGGTCGCCAGCATGATCAGGCTCTGCATCAACAAGAGCAACACCGCGACCAGTGCGATAAAGAGGCCGAGGGTAGTGAGCGGGCGGTTTTGCATCTGGCTGCGCAGTTGCTGTGACCAGGATATCGGGGGGAGGGCAGAGAGATGGTCCATGGCATGACCTCGGGGTGTGCAAAGTGGATGGTGGCATTACATCGGCTCGGCCGCTCCTTGTCTATGCCTGTAAGACGATTGCTGCTCTTGGAAAAGCGGGGGAGAGGTTTATCCAAGTCATATGGGTCGCCTATCGGTAGCCAACGGCTGGCTGTGAGAGGGAGTATCGGAAATGGTTGAAGTGGCTGTTGGCCAGTGGGGATGCATCGTCATGCTTTTCAGCAGGGTGCTGATGTCTGCTTTGATGTTCGAATGACAGAGACAAAAAAACCGGCTTGCGCCGGTTTTTTTATTTTGGTGAATGCTGGGACGCTGGCTTATTTGGCCAGTGATTCCGGCAGCTCTTCACGGATCTTGCCGAGCATCTCTTTCAGGACACGCGGGTTGGCAACCACGATGTTGCCGGAGTTTTCGTAGTTGTGACCACCTACGAAGTCGGTGACGATGGCGCCAGCTTCTTTGGCCAGCAGTTCACCGGCAGCGGTGTCCCAGGGCTTCAGGCCGATTTCCCAGAAACCGTCGACGCGACCGGCAGCCACATAGGCCAGATCCAGCGCGGCAGAGCCGGAGCGACGGATGTCGGCACATTCGATGAACATGCTCTGGAACATCTTCAGGTACGGTTCGATGTGGTGCTTTTGCTTGTAGGGGAAACCGGTGGCCAGCACGGTGCCCGCCAGCTCTTTGGCTTTACCGACACGAATGCGGTAGCCGTTCAGCTGGGCGCCGCTACCACGGGTAGCAGTAAACAGTTCGTCACGGATGGGATCGTAAACAACGGCTTGTTCGGTTTTGCCTTTCACGCGCAGGGCGATGGAAACGGCAAAGTGCGGAATGCCTTTGACCAGGTTGGTCGTGCCATCCAGTGGGTCAATGATCCATTGGTAGTCCGGATTGGTACCGGCAATCTCACCAGACTCTTCAGCAACAATGCTGTGCTCCGGGTAAGATTTTTTGATGGTGTGAATGATGGCCGCTTCGGCTTCACGGTCAACGTTGGTCACGAAGTCATTGCTGCCTTTTTGGATAGCCTCAATGTTCTCGGGCTGGGAGAAGGCTTTTACTACAACTTGACCGGCGTTGCGCGCAGCGCGCACGGCGATATTCAGCATCGGATGCATAGGTTCACCACTGGATGTTAAAGAACGGGGGATAAAAGGACGCGGTATGATATCAGTATTTTGTGCGATGGCAACTGTTATCCCCCTACGACCAATTGATTACGATTGCCAAATTTAACGGCTCCAATATAGACCAGATCTGCGCTAGTCTTATCCCAGCAGCCGGATACAGGCTGTCATGAGCATAGGGATATGAGCCATGAATTTGTCATTAGTGAGTCAGAACGTGTCTGCGGCCAGCGAGGGACTGCTGGCCATTCTGCGGTCATCACCCGAGTATGGTGATCACTTTGCCCACATCACCGTGACCCCCCTTGCCCAGTGGCAACCGGCCAAGACGGAGGCGGCGATCCTGCTGATCGATGGCGATGCGCCCTGGCAGGATGCCGGATTTGCCCGGGGAGAGGATGAGACGATCGGCTTGCCGGTCTTGCCGCTGCTGATCCGCAAGGGGGACAAGGAGTTGACGGTCTGCGGGCCGGATGTGCGTGACCCCCGTTTCTATTTTGTCTCAAACGGCATCGTGCTGGATGAGTCGGAGCTGGCCGAGCCTGCCTGCAGCCGGGTGCTGCTGCGCAAGCTGGAGTCCTACTTCCCGCTGCTTTCCCGCCTGATCATGCTGCGCCAGCGCAAGTCGGTCGCCATGCTCAACTAGTCCTCACTATTGCCTGAGCGTACCAGCGGCGCACCGAGAGCCTTTTTTGGCCCGCGGTGCGCCGCTTTTTAATGGTCTGGAACCGGTCACTTGTTGCAAGATGAGGCGGCTATGGTGTTGCACCATGTTCAAACTGTGCAATCTGACTATGACCAACAAGGAGTGAATCATGATCGACTTTTACACCGCCGCCACCCCCAATGGTTTCAAAGTGGCGATAGCCCTTGAAGAGCTGGGTTTGCCCTATCGGGTCATTCCTCTCGATCTCTCGGCACTGGATCAGAAACAACCCGAGTTTCTCGCTATCAACCCCAATGGCCGTATTCCGGCTATCGTCGACCGGGATAACGACGATTTTGCCGTGTTCGAGTCGGGCGCCATCCTTATCTATCTGGCGGAGAAAGCGGGCAAACTATTGCCGGCCGATCCCAAACGGCGCTCTCAGACCATCCAGTGGCTGATGTTCCAGATGGGCGGGGTTGGGCCCATGATGGGGCAGGCCAATGTCTTCTATCGCTATTTCCCGGAGAAGATCCCCGCCGCCATCGAGCGTTATCAGAAAGAGGGACGCCGCCTGTTCGAGGTACTCGACAGCCATCTGGCCCACCACGAATATCTGGCCGATGAGTACAGCATCGCAGACATTGCCACCTGGCCCTGGGTGCGGATTTATGACTGGAGCGGTATCTCCATCGAGGGATTGCCTCATCTGCAAGCCTGGATGGCCCGCATGGCAGAGAAGCCTGCCTGCCAGAAGGGGATCACCATACCGCCGCGCAAGGAGCAGCCCGATGAGCTGATCAAGCAGGCGCAACAGATGATAACGCGTTGATTTTTCACTGCAGACGGGGCGCTACGCCCCGTAATATTAGAAAAACTAAGGCAAGCAGATTACAAAGATTCGTTCGTTTTTTGTGAGCTGAATCACTATCATGCCCCCATACCACCAAGCGTCCTGTGCGGTGGTCTGGCGGGCTCCCCGCCTACTGTTTCCAACACTGTTTTTGATTGCATCACAGCCTCTGTGATCAGATTCCTCTGGGCCATTTTGTGCCAGAGGGGCGGTAGCATTTTTTCGATTTTTTGGGACTGATATGGATCGGCACAGTTTTTATCCGTTGTTTTTATTGACCATTCTGATGGTCGCTGTGGGCCAGATGACCCAGACCCTTTATGTTCCCTCCATTCCAATGATGGCGGGGGACTTCAATGTGGCCTCGGGCCAGTTGCAGGCGGTGATGGCCTGTTACCTGATCCCCTATGGCCTCTCCCAGTTTGTCTACGGGCCGCTGTCGGATCGTATCGGCCGTCGCCCGGTACTGATCGTCGGCATGATGGTGTTTCTGGTGGGTACCCTGACCATCCAGCTCATTCCGCACTTCACCGCCTTGCTGGTGGGCAGCTTTATTCAAGGGCTGGGGACCGGTGCCGGTGGCGCCATGAGCCGTACCGTGATGCGCGATCGCTACAATGGCGCCGAGCTCAACCGCGCCAACAGTCTGGTGAGCATGGGGGTGATCTTCTCCCCGCTGCTGGCACCGGTGCTGGGTGGCTGGCTGACCGAGTTGTTCAACTGGCGCGCCGGTTACTGGTTCCTGTTCGGCTTTGGTGCCGTAGCCACTCTGGCGATCATGGCCTGGTTTGGCGAAACCCTGCCTGTTGCAGCTCGCCAGCCGCTGCGGGTGGGGGCGGCCTATCGCCACGTGCTGGGTAACCCAAAGTTTCAGGGCAACCTGCTCTGCCTGATGGCGACCTTTGCGGGACTGGCGGTATTTGAAGCCGCGGCCGGGGTGCTGCTCGGCGATGTGCTGAAACTGAGCGCCCGTACCGTGAGCGTGCTGTTCGTGCTGCCGCTGCCCGGCTATCTGTTCGGTGCCTGGCTCTCTGCCAAGCTGAGCTTTCGCCTGAGCCAGGGCAAGCTGATGCGTCTGGGTATCGTCTTTCTGGCGCTGGGGTCGCTCATCATTCTGGTGCCGGGGCTGTTCGGGGTGGTGAGTGCAGCTTCGCTGGTCGGTGGTGCGGCGGTCTACTTCATCGGTAGCGGCATTCTCTACCCGACCGCCACTTCCTGCGCCATCGAGCCCTTCCCGGGTCAGGCTGGCACCGCGGGTGCCATTCTCGGCGGGATGCAGAATCTGGGGGCGGGCGTGGTGACCCTGCTGGCCGCCGGTTTCCCGATGACCGGTCAGGTGACCCTGGGGGCCATCATGACCCTGATGG
>NZ_JRGK01000173.1 GCF_000764645.1 Aeromonas finlandensis | reverse complement strand
ATGATCCTGAGGCCTTATTGTTAGGGTATAGGCAATATCTTGACCTAAAGATCTTTTCATATACTCCGGATGACCTGAAGTGAGCAATATCTCAGGTAGAATATACTCGCCCTGTGCTACTGATGCTGTAATATAGCTCCCCAAATATTCAGTAAAGTTTCTATTTGAATGATATTTGGACCATTCACTGTTGTCTGCTGCATTAATAACCTTCACCGAGTAATCATCTGCCTCTAATATTGAGCCTTGTGTCAGATCCCTTTTAGCTACCAATAGCTTTATCGCTTTATCAGGGGAAGGTTTTTTTTCCATGGTCTCCATCGGAGTAGGCGCTTGCGGATCTACATTATTGAGCACAATCCCCGAGACCCCCACCACGATCACAATAATGGATATCAAAAACATTAACTTCTGATTCATAGTAGCAATCCTAAATAATCTAACTCATAAACTGGCTGTGATATGCGGTAATAAAACCTGCTGTTATCGCTACCCCGTAGGCCACCCCCTGTGTCATGCTCCTTTTTCTGAAAAAACAGAGCGCCAGTAGTGCTATCACGCCACCAAATATGGCTGTAGCATGAAGAAAAAGAAGCACTCCCTGCGCATCAAACGCCAATGCCAACACCGTCATCAACTTGACGTCACCACCACCGATGACATTTAAATTAAATAGAATGAAACCCACAGCGAGTAGCACTGAAGCTGGAATAACATGAATTCCCCGCCCTTCTAGAATATTAATAAGTAACACTAATATGATACAAACAGTAACCCAGTAATTGCTAATAGTACGATGAGTAATATCCGTAATACAAATCCAGATAAGCACAATAAATAATGGAGCCAGTGCATAACTTGAATAATTTGTCATAACTTACCTAGAAAACCCCCTAATACTTTAGGCGTCGTGATTTAATACCATTTGCAGGCCGGTTGACCTTTCCGAGTGATAACTGCAAGTTGTTAAGATGGCGAAATCTACATTTTAGATTCAATACCCTATCACCTCCTTTCCACAACGAGGTGCAACGCATCCCCTGACCCGCAGCAAGCAGAAAAACGACCATCCATTCACAACACGACCCATACTGATGTTGCATGTATCAATAACCATGATGTGCAATCAACCTATCTCTATCAGTGCCCTGAACTGGATGGTTTAAAATTGACGACACCCTGAAATCATCCTATTCACGCTAATCTGAACAGTGACATTACTTACCCCAAAATAAAGACTTCCTGAGCTTATTAAAAAGAGACACATCACACCATTCACTCGTTTAATAAATAAAAATGTCTATTACATTGGCCCGCTAAATAAGCCATCTAGATGACACAATTGAGTAATTTTAGCAGCCTAACAACCACCTTATTACCAGCAAGAAATGTTATAGCCCGCTGATTGCCGATATGTAATTTACCAATGATGATTATAGCCATTGAGCCATACGTCATTACCTCATTTCCCTCTAAAAAATGAACTGACGTTGCATCATTATTCTTATCATGTGGCTAGCAGATGCTCTACTGAGCGCAATTGGTCATAACTCAGTATATATATCATCGAAACCTCATTCACCATTCCAAAATCGTTTTTTACTCTTTGAGAACCTCATTCCGCCATGCTCGTCAACAACACGAATGTCAAAAGAGTAAGCCAGCATACGGATATAATTGCCAATGCAGAAATAAAAATATTCCACATACCAATTTTTTTGATATGACGTGCTATCTGATTACCGAGCGAATATTTTGATAACTCGATAGGCTCTTCATTTTTATCCGATAAAAAACCATCTGTTTCTGATGCAGGCAGCACCATATCTAGCGCTTTATTATTTTCTCGCTCATCTGGGCTATGGACCTGTTTCCCACAGAGTTCCAGTTTCTCAAACTGACCAATATAGCGAACACCTTTTCGCGGTATTGTTTTGATCAGATTTTTATCTAATCCGATCTGCACAAAGGAATTCCGTAAGATGTGCAATTGACCATAATAGCTGCTTTCACTGATGGCGCCATTTTGTTCGCGCCAGACTCTCTCAATGATCGCATCTTTTTCAGTAACCCCCTCAAGCAGTAATAGAAGGAATCGCAAACTATTTTCCGATAATGGAATATTATCACCTTGGTGGTTTACCAGACACCCTTTCCCTGGTAGGAAATTAACTCTATTTTCTAAATTGAATACAAGGTCGTTATGCTCCATTACTATCCTTCCTTTAACTGATCTCTTATATTAAATATAAAAAATAATAAATCTTGAGGTTCCCAAAAAAGATAGTACTACTTCAATTCTTCTCTTCCAACGTATCTGCACTCTGTGAAAACTATTCATCCAGCAGTGTGTACTTTCATAGCAAATCGGACATACTGAAAATTACAGATTTGCTCAACAACACTTTACACATATGTTATTTGAAAGAAATGCCCATGTCCGTCATCCTCCCCCCCCCTCCTCCTATCAGATAGCACCAACAAGCCAAGCAGGAAAAAACCCACAACCAAAAGTCTTATTTAAGCAACAATAAACCTGCATATTCCTTGTGCCATCTTTATATTCTGCAATAAGAGTTACCATAACCAGCTAAAAATTATGATACATTGCGAACCTCACTATTGGATGAATCGTCCCCAGTTCCCTAGACACCTCACAGCGGCGTTGTTTCCCACATCGATGCAGCTTGAATGGAACTAACTGAGGACTTGCTGATCTGATCACCACCATCCTCTTCAAGTCTGCATCATGGGCACATCGCTTCACCCCATCACCAACTGGCCTCAATACAACAAGTCTTTGATTAACCGTGGTTCACTCACCTTCTGGGTTGATGTCGAGGCCATGCGCAACTGGTTTCACCACGACCATCATGGACGACGGGGACGCAGCCAGCTCTACACCGACCAGACCATCTGCACATTTCTGATGCTCAAGGGGATTTTCAGCCTCACGCTTCGCGCAACTCAGGGACTACTCGACTCCCTGTTCGAGTTGATGAATGTACCGCTGTGCGCACCGGACTACAGCTGTGTCAGCAAGCGCGCTCACACGGTGAAAGTGGCCTATCGACAACCCGCCAAGGGGCGTATCACCGACCTGGTCATCGACTCGACTGGCCTGAAGGTATTTGGCGAAGGCGAGTGGAAAGTCAGGAAACACGGCGCCGAAAAGCGTCGAGTCTGGCGCAAGTTGCATTTGGCGGTAGACCCGGCAACCCACGATGTTGTGGCAGCAGAAGTGTCATTGGATAATGTCCATGACGCCGAAGTGCTGCCGACCTTATTCAATCCACTGCGGCGCAAGCTGGGACGTGTTTATGCGGATGGCGCCTACGACAGCAAAGCCAGCCATCAGCTGATAGCAGGTAAAGGGGCGACAGCCTGTATTCCGCCTCGCAAGAACGCAGGGCTATGGAAAAAGGGGCACCCAAGAAATGAAGCGGTGCTGGTAATACGAAAGGAAGGGCTGGCGCACTGGAAGAAGATATCGGGATACAACCGTCGCTCGCTGGCAGAGACGGCGATGTATCGGTTCAAGCAGTTGCTGGCGGGGAAAATCAGTCTGCGTAACTACAACGGCCAAGTGGGAGAGGTCATGGCCTACGTGTGTGCGATGAACAAACTGAATACCCTTGGCCTATCTGTCAGAAAGCCCCGAGTGTAGCGCTCACCCGGGGCTGGGAACGTCATGACTTGCTGGCTGATTTAGGAAACAACGCCGTCTGAAATTGATACCGAAGGAAGTGCGCACTAAAGTAGCGTAAACAAGACACTGGTTTGAGGCCGGTGTCAGGTGATAACTAGATCTGTACATATATCCCCCCACCTACCACTCCATTTTTATCAAATTTATTGTAGCTCTAGTATTACAACTTAATTCTACAGTGGTGCCAACACTATCCTTTAAAAAGAGCGGGACACCAATGGTGTCCCGCTCACGATAAATGATGAGTTGCTATAATTTATAATAAAAACAAATATTCTTACTCTCAAGAGTTAGATTGCTCTTCATTTATTATTTTTTCAATCTCCTGAAACCCCAGATATATCAAATTAATATCTTGCTCAGATTTTATATTTCGCTCTATCTGTTCACACAATGAAACCACTTCATTAATTCTAAACATCAGATAAACCCCTTTAATTCGATGAACAAGAGATGAAACACGCTCATAATCATGGCTTTCTAATGCTTGATATGCCACCGACAGATCTTGCATCGAGGTATCACGGACCAGTTTTAATAACTCGGTGTTTTCAGAATTTATTTTCTTTGTCGATAGTCCAGCATCTTGGTGGCAAATAGTTGCTAAGTAGGGTGCAAAGGCTTTTTCTAAGCGAGCTCTATCTATTGGCTTAAACAAACAATCATCCATGCCACTTTGTAGAGCTTTTGTTCTATCCTGCTCTAACCCTGATGCAGTTAAACCAATGATTATATGCCTGCGTGGAAGCTCCCCCTGTTCCTCGGCATGCCTTATTAGTTGCGCCAACTCAAATCCATCAATATCAGGCATTTGGCAATCTGTTAAGACAGTATCAACAGTTTGAGACTTCAAAATATTAATAACGTGCCTAGCTGTCTCAGCCTTAATAACAGAATAACCAAGAGATGCAAGTTGCTTTTCTAACAATATAAGGTTAACTGGATGGTCATCTACAATAACAATTCTTGATACCCCACATTTATCTAATGGGATTTCATTAAATATTTTTTCTATCTTTTTAGTGGGAGTTCCCTTCGCACAAGGAAAATAAAACTCAACAGTGGTTCCCTCCCCACGCTTACTGCTCATAGAAATCCCTCCCCCCATCAATTCACAGAGGCGCTTACAGATATTCAAGCCTAACCCCGATCCACTATAACTATGATCTGTATG
>NZ_JRGK01000172.1 GCF_000764645.1 Aeromonas finlandensis | reverse complement strand
CGCCAAGTCCCTGATGATCAGCTCCACCAAGTCGATGACTGGTCACCTGCTGGGCGCCGCCGGTGCCATCGAGGCGATCATCACCGTGTTGGCCCTGCGTGATCAGGTGGCTCCGCCCACCATCAACCTGGACAACCCGGATGAAGAGTGCGATCTGGATCTGGTGCCCCACGTGGCCAAGCCAGGCAGCTTCGAGTACGCCCTTTCCAACTCGTTTGGTTTTGGCGGCACCAATGGCTCACTGATCTTCAAACGCGTATAATTTGCCGCAGGGCAAAGACACAGGCCCGATACTGCCGGTATCGGGCCTTTTTTATCGGAGGGATCCCTTTGCTTATCAATGGCATGAAGCTTGATACCATCTCGGCCCATGATCGGGGACTGGCCTATGGTGACGGTCATTTCACCACCATGGCGGTCAGGGATGGTCGCGTGTTGCAGTGGCCTGCCCATCTGGCACGGCTGCAGCTGGCCAACAACCAGTTGGGATTGGTTGAACCTGACTGGCACCTTTTAGCCCAAGAGGTTGAAGAGATGGTGGCCGACCAGACACAATGCGTGGCCAAGGTGATCCTGACTCGCGGCCAGGGTGGTCGGGGCTATGATGGCAGCGGATGTCAACACACGACCCGGATTGTCACTCTGGCGCCATTTCCCACCCACTATGGCAAGTGGCAACAGGAGGGGATCGAGATGGTGGTGTGCCGCCAGCGGATCGGCGATGCCCCCATGCTGGCCGGGCTTAAAACCTTGAATCGTCTGGAGCAGGTATTGCTGAAAAGCGAACTTGTCAGCCGCGATGCAGTCGAAGGGATAGTACTTAACAGTCGCGGTTTTCTGACTGAAGGGGTCAGTGCCAATCTGTTTTGGCGTCGGGGTAAAACGGTGTTTACACCGGATCTGGCCCGCGGTGGTGTCGATGGCATCATGCGCCGCCAGGTGATAGCGATGCTGAAACAGATGAGTATTGAGTTGCGTGTTGTAGAGGCTCCGTTGGAGTCACTATGGCAGGCGGAAGAGGTGTGGCTCACCAATACCCTGATGGGGGTGGTGCCGGTCAATGGCATCGAGGATATCCACTATCCCGCAGCGGTATTGAGTCGCCGTTTACAGGAGCGTTTGGTCATTGAAGTTTAATCGGCTTTACACCCTGCTCGCGGGGGCGGCACTGACTGTTGCCGTCGCCGGGGGCTATGTGCATTACAAATGGCAACAGGTGGAGACGCTCACCAACAAGGGGCCGACCCGGCTCTTTACGGTGGAGAAGGGCGCCCATGCAGCGCGCTTGATCGCCGAACTGGGGGAGGGTGAAACCAGCCCGTGGGCAGTGCGGCTCTGGCTGCGCGGCCATCCCGAACTGGTGGCCATCAAATCGGGCACCTATGAGATCAAGGAAGGGGCCCCTCTCAAGGAGACCCTCTCTCTGTTCGCATCGGGCAAGGAGTTTCACTTCAGCCTTACCTTCGTAGAAGGCTCCCGTTTTGAGGATTGGCAGAAGCAACTCTCCAGCGCCCCATATCTTGAGCGGTTGACTGTCGAGCAATCCGAAGCCGACTTGGCGCAGGAGCTCGGCATCGAGAATGGCAAGCTGGAGGGGTGGTTCCTGCCGGAAACCTACGCCTATACCACCCATGCCAGCGATCTCTCGATCTTGCGCCGCGCCCATCAAGATATGGAGACCTTCCTGCAGCAGAGTTGGGAGAAACGTCAGGCCAACCTGCCTTACAAAACGCCCTATGAGGCGCTCATCATGGCCTCTATTATCGAGAAAGAGACCGGCCAGCCGGACGAACGGGCGCAGATTGCTTCCGTGTTCGTCAACCGTCTGCGTCTGGGCATGAAGTTGCAGACAGATCCCACCGTCATTTACGGGGTGAAGGATCGCTACGATGGCAACATTCGCCGCAGCGATCTGACTGACAAGAACCCCTACAACACTTATGTGATCGACGGTCTGCCGCCCACGCCTATCGCCATGCCGGGCAAGGCCTCCATCGAAGCAGCGCTTAACCCCAAATCGACCGACTATCTCTACTTTGTCGCCAAGGGGGGCGGTGCCCACTATTTCTCCAAGACCCTCGATGAACACAATCGGGCGGTTCGCGAATACATATTGAAGAAACCCTAATGTCTAAATTTATTGTGATCGAAGGATTGGAAGGGGCAGGGAAGAGCTCGGCCGTGCGTTATGTCACTGACTATCTGCAGCGCCACGGCATCGACCGGATCGAGTGCACCCGTGAGCCGGGTGGTACGCCGCTGGCCGAGCGGATGCGTGCCATCGTCAAAGAGGTGCACGATGAGCGCCTCACCATCGAGGCGGAACTGCTGCTGATGTATGCCTCCCGGGTACAACTGGTGGAGACCCGCATCAAGCCCGCGCTGGCCGACGGTATCTGGGTGGTGGGGGATCGCCACGATCTCTCCTCACAGGCCTATCAGGGTGGTGGCCGTGGTATCGATGCCCAGCTCATCGGTGCCATCAAGCTGGCGGTGCTCGGCAACTTCAAGCCGGATCTCACCCTCTATCTCGATATCGATCCTGCCCTTGGCTTGCAGCGCGCGCGCCATCGTGGCGAGCTGGATCGCATCGAACTGGAGCAACTGAGCTTCTTCGAGCGTACCCGCGTGCGTTATCTCGAACTGGCCGCCAAGGATGACTCCATTGTGGTGATCGATGCGGCGCAAACGCCGGAACAGGTCAAAATGGCCATCGAGCGTGCCTTGGACCACTACCTGTCAAACGAGCCTCTATGTATCCCTGGCTGATCCCCGATTGGCATGCCCTGAGCCAGACGGCTCAGTCCGGTCGTCTCGGCCATGCCTGGTTGTTGCTCGGCGATCCCGGTCTTGGCAAGGAGCAGCTGGCCGAGCGGTTGGCGCGCTTGCACCTTTGCCAGCAACCAGATCGCGGAGAGCCGTGCGGTCAGTGCCACTCTTGCCAACTGTTTGACAAGGGCAACCACCCGGATCTCGGTACCATCGCTCGTGACAGCAAAACCATCGGGGTCGAGGCTATTCGCGAGATCTGCACACGGCTGCAGGGCTCTGCCCAACTCGGCCGCGGCAAGGTGGTGATCATTCCTGATGCGGAGCGGATGACCGAATCGGCGGCCAACGCCCTGCTGAAAACCCTGGAAGAGCCGGCCGGCGACAGCTTGCTGTTGCTGATTGCCTCCCAGGTTTCCCGGCTGCTCCCCACCATCCTCAGTCGCTGCCACAAACATGTCTGTCAGTTGCCTGTGGAAGGGGAGACAGTTCGCTGGTTGGCCGAGCAGGGTCATCAGGCCACCTTGGCTCAGGTGCGGATCTGTCAGGGGGCGCCGCTGCGGGTACTCGACTATATCGAGCAGCAACAGGATGGTACTCGCCGCGAACTGCTGGAACAGTTTGTCGCCCTGAGTCAAAGCCCGGTCAAGGCAACGGCACTGTGCAGCCAGCTGGGTCAGGAGACGCAGGTCAGGTTGCACTGGTTGCAGCTCTTCTTGTGCGATGCCCTGAAAACCCAGGCCGGATGTGGTCACCACCAACTGGCGATGCCGGATCTGGCAATCTTGAGTCAGCGGTTGGCGGAGCAGCACTCCAGCGAAAAACTGCTGGAGGCAGAACAAGATCTGGTTGCCCTCAAGGCCGCTTGCCAGCCGGGCCAGCTCTCCAATCCCACCATCCATCTGATGAACTGGCTCAGTCGCTGGTTATAGTTCCGACAAGAATAAAGGTTTTATATGTTACTCGTTGATTCCCACTGTCATCTCGATCGCCTCAGCTATGGTAGCAAGCAGACCAGCATGGCCGATGTGCTGGCCAAGGCCGCGAAACTGGATGTGGGATATTTTCTCTGTGTCAGTGTGACTCAGGCACAGTTTCCGACCATGCTCGAGGCGATCGCTCCCTATCCCCAAGTGTTTGCCTCTTGCGGGGTACATCCGCTCAATCAGGAACCCGGTGTGGATGCTGCCTTGTTGCTGACTCAGGCGGTGGACGAAAGAGTGATCGCCATCGGCGAGACCGGGCTCGATTACTTCTACTCCCCCGAGAACAAAGATGTGCAGCAAGCCTCTTTCCGCGAACATATCCGGGTTGCCCGCGCGCTGAACAAGCCGCTGATCATCCATACCCGCGATGCCCAACAAGATACCTTGCAGATCATGCGCGAAGAGGGAGCGGATCAGGTTGGCG
>NZ_JRGK01000171.1 GCF_000764645.1 Aeromonas finlandensis | reverse complement strand
CAATGCCCGCCTTCAGGAGCTGGGCAAGCTGGCCCGTGAGTTGCGTGACAACCCACGCGAGATTGCCAAGCGTGCTGGCATGATCACCGCCATGTCGCTCGGCCTGCTGGCTGCTAACTGGGACGATGAGCGGTATGAGGAACTGCCGGACTGGGACAAAGATACCAACTGGCACTTCTTCCTTGGCGATCAGCACTTCCGGATCCCGAAACCGTTCGAGATCGGGGTGATGTTCGGCACCATTCCTGAGCGTATGGTGCGTGCCCTGGGTAACAAAGATACCGGTGCCCAGTTTGGCAAGGCCGTGGCCCGGGCGCTCGGTGATACCTTTGCTCTCAACCCCACTCCCCAACTGGTCAAGCCGATGGTGGAGGCTGCCTTCAACTATGACAGCTTCCGCGGTGGGCCCATCGATGGTCCCCAGGATCTGGCTGTGCGCGCCGAGGCCCGTTACAACGAGCAGACCAGCTTGTTGATGCGTGAACTTGGTGATCTGTCCGGTTTTTCTCCCAAGCAACTGGAGCACCTGCTGATCGGCTACACCGGCACCATTGGTAGTTACGTGATGGCTGCGGCAGACGGTTTGATCCGGGCTAGCCGCCCTGGTGAGTCAGCCAGCTGGCGTGCCGATGAGATCCCACTGGTCAAGGCGGTATACCGCGGCACAGGTCCGGCAAAATCGACCCAACACATGCAGGAGCTCTACCGGATGCTCAATGAGGTGAATCAACTCAAGCGAACAGTGGATCAGTACCGTAGCGAAGGGCTGACCGATAAGGCCAATGAATTGTTGGAAGCGCAGGGCGGGATCCTGAAGTCGCGTCGTAGTTTGAGTCGAACCCAGCAGCAAGTACGGGTGGCACGCAACAAGATAGAGCTGCTCCAGCGTGACAAGACCCTGGGCGCCGAGGAAAAGCGCCGGCGCATCGATGAGTTACTAGCACGCAGGAATGACCTGGTGTTCCAAGCGGTAAATCATAACCGGCAGAACTGGGAGTAAGGGGGAATGGCGGCCGTGAACACGGCCTTCTGATCAAGAGGTTTTTTGCTCTTCCAGCCAGAGTGCGTAGAGGATATCGGCAAACCACTCTTCTGGCAGAACGCCCAGTACAAGGTCAACCATTGCATCCGCCAGCTTCTCGTTATCTCTTTCAATCTCGAAGTCGTTGAGGGAGAGGTACTCAAGGCATACCGCGAGCCCTGTGCGCTTGTTGGCATCGGAAAAGGCGTGAGCGGTACCGATTGCCATAGCGTACTTTGCGGCGATGAGAAACACATCGTTTAGCCCGTTGTAGGCGATGGCATTGTCGATACGGCCAAGCGCCCCCTCCAATAACGCGATGCTGGCAGGCCCCTGATGACCAGGGGTCGCACCCAGAATGTAGTGGTTAATCTCCAGCACCCGAGCGGGAGGAAACTGGATGATGTCCATTACATATCAGCCAAACGGGTGAAGGTCTTTTCGTGAGTTTTCAGTGTCAGCTTAGTCTCAGACTTGATGATCTGGCGACCCTCTTCACCATTCAGGCACAGATTCTTTTCAGCCTTGATTTGCGGCCGATTCTGCACTTGTGGCAACCCATATTTGTTGCTGACAGTGTTGTCTTTCATGCTTTTGCTACCTCTTGATGTCGCATGGTGAGACTTTACCATAAAAGGTAAATCTATAGCCTGTGGGATGTCCAATCTAGTTGTGCGGCTCTGGTTGCGCGGTTCTCACAGGGATAGGGTGGCGGCTTTAACCTGTGAGGACTCGGCCATGTGGATACTGCTTGCGCTCGTATGTATGGTGCTGGCGCTGAAAACATTCAGTTTCAGCTTCACGTTGGCACTGATCCCGTTCGCCTTGGGGTGTTGGTGTTTCAGCCAATCTGATCGAGATAGCCTAGACAACTTTATGGCCTTTGGCTTCATGCTGATCTTGATCGGCTTTGTTGTGCTGATAGTTATTAGTTTCTGGTGATATTTCGATCACAGTTTCGACAAAGAGAGAGGGGGGGAATGGGGAGGGGTGGTTGATTTTAATACACCGCTGGAGTGAAAGGTGATAGCGTCCCTTTTGTGCTGTATATGCATACAGTGCTTTCACAGTCGAGAGATTGAGAAAAACCCGGGGGACCACAGGATGGAATTAACACTGGCGGAACTTGAAGCGTATCTTGAGGACGTAGATCTGACCCTTCAGGAACGGGATGCGATCGCACGCATTCTTGAAAGGCTTCGCGATGGAGTCACTGCGTTATAACGCGGAAGTATTCGGATTGGCCCGCCACTGTGCGGGTTTTTCTATGCGCGGTGATGGGATAACTAAGGGCAGGACCTGGGCTTTCTTTGGGGCAAATTTTGGGGCAAAACGAAAGGGAAACGGCGGGATAATGGGGGGTAAAAGCACAACGACAAGTTTTCTAAATACTGCAAGAACCCAGTAATGGCGCGGTTTTAGGGGGTTTAAGCTTACATAGATATGTTGTTGCTGCTTAACAAGATGAGTGTCCCGGTTGGTCTGTCAAATGGCGCGCATTATGGCACAGATCCCCCAAAAGTTTTAGCAAGAACTGTGATCTGGATCGGTCAGATGCGTATTTGGCCGTTGAGGGATCCAGTATGAAAAAAGCCGGCACGAGGCCGGCTTGGTGGTGTCATCCAATCATCAGTGGGAGGTGGCGCCAGAGGCACCCAGCCCGGTTTGGGAGCGGACGAACTGCGGCAGGAACTTGGCGTGTTCGTCGGCGGCGTTCTGGGAGCTGTCGGTGATGGAGAAGAACCAGATCCCGACGAAGGCTAACCCCATGGAGAAGAGGGCTGGGTATTCGTAGGGGAAGATAGCCTGGGCATGGCCCAGCACTTTCACCCACACGGTCGGGCCCAGGATCATCAGGGTCACCGCGCTCACCAGCCCCAGCCAGCCACCGTAGACGGCGCCACGGGTGGTCAGGCGTGACCAGAACATGGAGAGGAACAGCACCGGGAAGTTGCAGCTGGCGGCGATGGAGAAGGCCAGACCCACCATGAAGGCGATGTTCTGCTTCTCGAACAGGATCCCCAGACCAATCGCCACTACACCCAATACCACAGTGGTGTATTTGGAGACGCGCAGTTCATCGGTTTCGTTGGCCTTGCCCTTCTTGATGACGCTGGCATAGAGGTCATGGGAGACCGCAGATGCACCCGCCAGGGTCAGCCCGGAGACCACCGCCAGAATGGTGGCAAAGGCGACCGCAGAGATGAAGCCGAGGAACAGGCTGCCACCGACTGCATCGGCCAGATGGATCGCCGCCATGTTGGTGCCGCCCAGCAGGGCGCCGGTGGCATCCTTGAAGGCC
>NZ_JRGK01000170.1 GCF_000764645.1 Aeromonas finlandensis | reverse complement strand
AATTAAACCCACCACTTCTGCATAAAGAAATAAAAAGTCGCATTGCGCACCCTGCGTCCTTAGCTCAGCTGGTTAGAGCATCACCTTGACATGGTGGGGGTCGGTGGTTCGAATCCACTAGGACGCACCAAATTAAAAAAGCCCGCTCATCGAGCGGGCTTTTTGCATTCAGTCTGTTCCCTCTCGGATACGCCAGCTCACGGTTCATCAATGGCATGGCCCCCCACCCATCATCCCAACAAAAGACCCGTGCCATCGATTAAATGACACGGGTCGCATACACACCGCCAGACCATCAGGCCTGCGCGGCAATATCGTACTTCTTTATCTTGCGATAGAGGGTGGCTATCCCGATCCCCAGCGACTGTGCGGCCAGCTTCTTGTTGCCAAGCCGCAGCAGGGTCTCTTCAATCATCTGTTTCTCCATGCTCTCTAGACCGCTCTCTCCCGGGACGGGCTCATGCTGTGTGTCCGGCATGGCGGCAAGCGGCGCGGCGGGGTGCATATTGAACGCCGCATCCAGATTGGTCACCGGTATCGACTGGACCGTGACCCGATGTGGCTCCTGATTGCGGATGATATTGGGTGGCAGCAAGCCACTGTCGATCACCTCGCCCGCCTGGCTGACGTTGACCAGGTATTCGATAAGGTTACTCAGCTCCCGCACGTTGCCCGGCCAGCGATATCCCTTGAGCAGCGCCATCACCTCGGGTGCCAGCCCGGGATAGACAATGCCGATCCGGCTGGTATGGAGGTTAAGGAAGTAGTGGGTGAGCAGCTCCACGTCCCCTTCCCGCTCCCGCAGCGGCGGCAGGTTGAGGGGGATGACGTTGATGCGATAGAAGAGATCTTCGCGAAACTTCCCTTCGGCGATGTATTTATCGAGATGCTGGTGGGTCGCGGCGATAATGCGGATATCCACCGGCACAGGCCGGCTGGCGCCGATAGGGGTCACCTCCCGCAGCTCCAGCACCCGCAGCAGCTTGGCCTGCATGGTGAGCGGCATGTCGCCAATCTCGTCAAGGAACAGGGTACCCTGATGAGCCGCCTGAATAAGGCCTTGCTTGCCGCCACTGGAGGCACCGGTAAACGATCCCTTCACATAGCCGAACAGCTCGCTCTCCAGCAGTTGCTCGGGGATGGCGGCGCAGTTGATAGCGATAAAGGGCTTGTCATGCCGTGGGCTCAAGCGATGGACCGCACGAGCCACCACCTCTTTACCTGTGCCGCTCTCACCGCAAATAAGCACGCTGGAGGGACTCTGGGCGATGCGGTGCAGCAATCGCTTGAGGGTGCGCATCGGGTTGCTCTCACCGATGAGCAGCTCAATCCGCTCGTCCGGATCCGGCTCCTGAACCAGACCGGAGTGGGACTGGTGAAAAGCCATCAGGAACAGCTGCTGGCCCTGCACATGGTGCAACTGGCCGATGATCAGCTCCTGGCGATCTTCAAAAGTGATAATGTGCTGGAGATGACCGCTCAGTCCATGCTGGGAGAAGGTGAGCGGACGGATCCCCACCTCACGCCCCTGCAGTTGCTCCTGCTGGCAACCCAGATGATGGAGCGCCGCCTCGTTGGCATAGAGCAGTTGACTCTTGTCATCGAGCAGCAGGCAACCCTGATCCATGTTGGTCATCAGATTGAGGAATACCTTGTTGACCCCATCCGACAACCCGCGCGAATCGAGCAACTTGGCTACGAAGATGGTGGAGATGTGGCGCACATAGTCGCACACATCCTGTAAATTATTGTTAAGACGGTCCTGCTGGTCGGCGTTGAACGCGACCAGACTGATCACCCCGATGCAGCGCTCATCCACCATGATGGGCACCCCGAGGAAGGCGCGCTCACGGCAGCTCTCCTTGCAGGTACACCCCTCACACACAGGATCATCGCTGGTGTGAGTGACCACCTTTTCGCGCTGGTTTTCAATGACATAACGCAGCAGACGGGAGTCACCCTCCAACTGGCGGCCGAAGAACTTGCCATAGGGCCCTGTGCCTGCCACCCGCACCATATCAGCATCAACAATCTCGACTTCAAGCTGCAGTACACTCGCCAGCATCTTGGCAAAACGCAAGATGGTAGGCTGGATCTGCATCAACAGACATTGGTTGCTTACGGATCTCATCCATCATTTCCTTTCTTATTGTTCTACCCCAAAAGGGATTCATGCTGGCCAGATACTAAGGGATATCAGGCAACACTACTTCGGGGGGGATCACGAAAAAGAAAAATGAGCAGCATCATCCACTGACGCGTCAGAGCGGTGGAAAACACGTCGTATGACAGGCTCCGAGCCAGTCAACATCAGATGGCATAATGGGTGGAAGATCGAAAATCGCGCATAAAGAAAAAGCCCTGATGTTTCCATCAGGGCTTTGCAATTTGGCGGTGAGGGAGGGATTCGAACCCTCGATACGTTGCCGTATACACACTTTCCAGGCGTGCTCCTTCAGCCACTCGGACACCTCACCAAATTTTTGCTCACTGCTTTATGTGCTTGATCTGCACATTCGCTGGCGGGCCATGCCGCGGCGACGGGGCGTAATATAAGGGATACGATGGCTTTTGGTCAATGCAATTTTTTACTTTTTGCGTTCGTTTGCTCAATATACGAACCAAGTGACCAAAAATATGCCGTTTCGTATCCCTTTCAATCAATTTACTGCCGCTTCGTGCAAATGTTCACCTTTGAGTGCCTCTTCCAGCGAGCCGTAGAATTCCAGCTTGCCGGGCTGTGGCCGCACCTTGGCG
>NZ_JRGK01000017.1 GCF_000764645.1 Aeromonas finlandensis | reverse complement strand
GAGCCGGCATATGCGCGCAAAACTTGCTCCTGAGGCCACGACCTCCCACTTCCACTGCGTAACCTTCATGCTGGGGGGGGAGTTGTATGGGGTCGATATCAGCTGCATCCGTGAAATCATTGAGTTCGAGGGGATGACCCCGGTACCGATGATGCCGCGCTTCGTCAGGGGGATCATCAATCTGCGCGGAGCCGTGGTGCCCGTTATCGACCTTTCCATCCGCTTTGGACGGACCCAAACCGAGCTTAAACCCACCACCTGTGTGGCGATCCTCTCTCTTGCCAACAGCAGTGGCGAAGAGCAAGAGATCGGCATGCTGCTTGATGCCGTATGTGAAGTACTGGAGATCGCCACCGATACCATAGAGCCCGCCCCGACCTTTGGCGCCCATATCCGGGGGGATTTCATTCAGGGGGTGGTCACCATCGCCCAGCAGTTCGCTATTTTGCTCGATATGCAAAAAGCGCTCTCCATTGCCGAACTCAGCGCCATGGCGGAGGCAACCACCAGCCAGCTGTTCAATATCGAGCAAGGGGGATGCTAGTGGCCTCAGTCACACCGGAACAGGGGCCGGTGCTTAGCCAAAAGGAGTTCGATCTGTTCCGGCGATTTATTCTGACCACTGCCGGTATCGATCTTGCTCCCTGCAAGCGGGCACTGGTGCAATCCCGGCTGGCCAAACGGCTGCGGGCACTCAGCATCAGCAGCTACTACAGCTACTGGGAGCGGATCAATCAGCCCTCTGACGCCAATGAGCGGCAAATTGCGATCAATCTGCTCTCGACCAACGAAACCTATTTTTTTCGGGAAGCGCAGCACTTCAGCTGGCTGAAACACCATGCAGAACAGCTGCTGGCCAACCGCCACCAACCGCTTCGTATCTGGTCTGCCGCCTGCTCCACCGGTGAAGAGGCTTACTCTGCCGCCATGGTGCTGGCAGAGCAGTTCGGTATCAATGAGCGCTGGCGGATCTATGGCACCGACATCAATACCCGGGTGATCCCCATTGCTCAGCGTGCCATCTATGCCGCGGAACGGGCCCACCACGTCCCACCCCATTTGTGGCTGCGCTATTTTCAGCGGGGCCATGATGAATATGCAGGCAAGATCCGGGTCAGACCGGAACTGGCCAGAAAGGTCTCTTTCTCAAACCTCAATCTGCTCACCTGCAGTGACTTTGTTGAGCGGGATTTCGACGTGATTTTTTTGCGAAATGTACTCATCTATTTCAATGAAGCGACCAAGGCTCTCGTGCTGTCACAGCTGTGCAGCCTGCTCAGGCCCGGTGGCTATCTGCTGGTTGGCCACTCGGAGATCATCCGCCAGCAGGATCTGCCGTTGGAGCAGGAAGCCCCTTCTCGCTATCGCTGCCAGGATCCGCTGGCCAAGGATAATGTATGACGATACGGGTATTGATCGTGGATGACTCGGCCCTGGTGCGGGAGGTGCTGACTCAGATGTTGAGCAAATCCCCCGATATCGAGGTGATTGGCGCTGCGTTTGACCCCATTTTTGCGATGCAGCAGATGAAAAAATGCTGGCCGGACGTGATCATTCTCGACATCGAGATGCCAAGGATGGATGGCCTCACCTTTCTCAAGAAGATCATGACCGATCGCCCGACCCCGGTCATTATCTGCTCCTCCCTGACCGAAGAGGGAGCGAGCATTACACTGGAAGCGCTCTCGGCAGGGGCCATCTCCATCATTACCAAACCTGGTGTCGGCATCAAAAATTTCCTGCAGCAATCGGCCAATGAGCTGATCCAGGAGATCCGGGGGGCGGCCAATGCCAAATTACGTAACCTGCTCCCGGCCTTAGGCCAGCTCCCCGTCCCTCCGAAACGCAGTGCCGATGCCATGCTCTCTCCCCCTTCCGAACGGATCAAATTCAAAACCACCGAGCGGATCATTGCCGTTGGCACCTCCACCGGGGGGACCCAGGCGCTGGAGTATCTGCTGACCCGGCTGCCTTCCTCCTGCCCGGGACTCGCCATCGTCCAGCACATGCCTGCGAGATTTACCGCCTCCTTTGCCGAACGGCTCAATGGCCTCTCCCAGCTGGAAGTGAAAGAGGCCGTTACCGGCGATCGCCTGCTGCCCGGGGTCGCGCTGATTGCGCCGGGTGGCAAACATCTGCTGATCCAGCGCAGCGGCACCCAGTATCTGGCCGAAGTGAAAGAGGGACCACCGGTCTCCCGCCACTGCCCGTCGGTGGATGTGCTGTTTCGTTCGATCGCGGTCAGCGCCGGTCACAATGCGCTCGGCGTCATCATGACCGGTATGGGGGACGATGGTGCTCGTGGTTTGCGGGAGTTACACGACACCGGCGCTCGTACCATTGCCCAGGATGAAGCCAGTTGCGTGGTATTTGGCATGCCCAACGAGGCGATTGCTCACGGT
>NZ_JRGK01000169.1 GCF_000764645.1 Aeromonas finlandensis | reverse complement strand
GCATATACCCTGCGCCAAATGTTCGATCTCGCTCATTTATTTGGTCCAAATCAAACATTTCGTTAAGGGTTCGCGTCACACTGGCCTCATCTGGAAGAGATGAGACGGGCAACAATGAAAAGAATAACCACACAAGTCGTCATCATAGGCGGCGGTGCCACCGGGGCCGGCATCATGCGCGATTGCGCACTGCGCGGCATCGACTGCATCCTGCTCGAGCGCGATGATATCGCCGCAGGCACCACCGGCCGCAACCACGGCCTGCTCCACTCCGGTGCCCGCTACGCGGTGACGGATCAAGAGTCCGCCCGCGAATGCATCCAGGAAAACCGCATCCTCAAGCGGATTGCCAGCCACTGTGTCGAGGACACGGGCGGCCTCTTCCTCACCCTGCCGGAAGATGACATCAATTTCCAAACCACCTTTATGGATGCCTGTGCCCTGGCCGGTATCGAAACCCGCCAGCTCGATCCCCGCGAAGCGCTGCTGCTCGAACCCAACGCCAACCCGGCGATGATCGGCGCCATCCATGTGCCGGACGGCACGGTCGATCCCTTCCGCCTCGCTGCCGCAAACGTCTTGGACGCGAAAGAACATGGCGCGCGTATCTTCACCCACAGCAAGGTGCTGGGGCTGCTGCGCACACAGGATCGGGTGCATGGGGTCAAGGCCATCAACACCCGCACCGGCGAAGCGTTCGAGGTGGAGTGTCAGGAGGTGATCAACGCCGCCGGCATCTGGGGCCAGCAAATTTGCGAATACGCCGATCTCGGCATCCGCATGTTCCCGGCCAAGGGCTCCCTGCTCATCATGGATTACCGCATCAACCAGCTGGTGCTCAACCGCGCCCGCAAACCGGCAGATGCGGACATTCTGGTGCCGGGCGATACCATCTCCCTCATCGGCACCACATCGAGTCGCATCGATTACAACAAGATTGACCAGCTCACCGTCGAGCCCGAAGAGGTGGAGGTGCTGCTGCGCGAGGGGATCAAGCTCGCCCCCATCATGGCCCGCACCCGCCTGCTGCGCGCCTACGCCGGGGTGCGCCCGCTGGTGGCGGTGGACGGTGACGACACCGGCCGCAACATCAGTCGCGGCATCGTGCTGCTGGATCACGCCGAGCGTGATGGCCTCAAGGGGTTCAACACCATCACCGGCGGCAAGCTGATGACCTACCGCCTGATGGCCGAATGGGCCACCGATCTGCTGGCCAAGAAACTCGGTAACAGCAAACCCTGCCAGACCGCCGAACTGAGCCTGCCCGGCTCGCGGGATCCGGAAAAGGTCTCCGCTCCTGGCCTCTCGGTGCCGGTCGAAGGGTCGGCCCAGTACCGCCACGGCGAGCGGGTCATCGCCTTCTTCCGTGACAATCCCAAGGCCAACGCCCTCATCTGCGAGTGCGAAATGGTCACCGCGGGCGAAATCGAATATGCCCTGCGCGAGCTGGATGTGGACAACCTCATCGATCTGCGCCGCCGCACCCGTCTGGGAATGGGCCCCTGTCAGGGGGAGCTGTGCGCCTACCGCGCCGCCGGTCTGATGCAGGAGTATGGCAAGGCGGACGGCCGCCAGGCCTGCGTCATGCTGCGCCAGTTCCTCGAGGAGCGTTACAAGGGGACCCGCCCGGTGCTTTGGGGTGATGCCCTGCGCGAGGCCGAGTTTACCTACTGGATCTACGAAGGGCTGTTTGGCCTGGGGGAGTGGACGGCGCCGCAACTGGTTGCCGATACCCCTCGCACCCCGGCAAGCCGAGACCACTCACAAGGAGAGCCGTCATGAAGTTTGACAATATCGTTATCGGCGGTGGCATGGCGGGACTCTCGGCCGCCCTGCGGCTGGTAGAGGCGGGCCAGAAGACCCTGCTGATGGCCTCCGGCCAGAGTGCCCTGCACTTCTCCTCTGGCTCGGTCGATCTGCTCGAAAGCGAGGGAGATCCCCGCGCCGCCCTGCCCGCCTTTATGGCAGCCCATCCGGATCACCCCTACAGCAAGGTGGGGATGCAAAATATCGAAGCGAGCCTCGCCGATCTGCAGCGCCACTGCGCCGAGCAGGGGTTACCGCTGATCCGCCACGACACCAACCACCAGCGCCTGACCCCCATCGGCACCCTCAAACGCACCTGGCTCTCCCCCGATACCTGCGCCTGTGTCACCGATGCGCCGATCCCGGACGTGCTGCTGCTGGCCACGCTCGAGGGCTTTCGCGACTTTCACCCGGCGCTGGCGGCGGCCAATCTGGCGACCCATCCCCGCTTCGCCCACTGCCGCATTCTGACCGGTGAAGTGCGCCTGCCACAACTGGCCGAATTCAGCCGTAATCCCCACGAGTTTCGCTCTGCCGACATCGCCCGCCTCTGCGACAAACACCATCTGGTGGCGGACTTGGCCCGCGAGATCAGCCGCATGGTGCAGGAGTGTGGCGAACCGGGCTGCCGTCATATCGTGCTGCCCGCCTGCCTGTCGCTGGGACTGGTCGGCCCCCGTCTGGCGGAGCTGGAGCAGCGCACCGGCTGCACCATCAAGGAGGTGGCGACCATGCCGCCGTCTCTGATCGGCATGCGGATGCAGGAGGCGCTCAAGCGCCGCTTCATGGCCCTTGGCGGCACCTTCCTCACCAGCGAACGGGTGCTGGGTGCCCGCTACGAGGGGGACCGCGTCATCGGTGTGCACAGCCAGAATGGCGACGATCAGCTGTTTGAAGCGGACAACTTCGTGCTCGCCTCCGGCAGCTTTTTCAGCCGCGGACTGGAGTCCCGTCTGCGCGGCATTCGCGAGCCCATCTTCAATGCCGATGTGTTGAGTCTGGAAGAGCGTGACGCCTGGGCCGGTCGCCGCCTGTTCGACCACCACCCCTTTATGGGATTCGGGGTCAAAACTGACGACAAGCTGCGGGTACTGCGCGGCGGCAAGCCGCTCGCCAACCTCTATGGCGCGGGCAGTGTCTTGGCCCATTACGACCCCATTAAAGAGGGCTCCGGCTCCGGTGTTGCCGTTGCCACCGGCTGGCAAGCCGCTGGCCATATTCTGGGCGCGGCCCAATGATTACTTCGTCCCATATCCCGTGCCTTCAATCCCGACGGGAGGAGAACTGACATGTTACTGGATCATGCCAACCAAACGTTCGATCAGTGCATCAAATGCACCGTCTGTACCGCCTACTGCCCGGTGGCCAAGGCCAACCCCGCCTACCCCGGCCCCAAACAGGCGGGCCCGGATGGGGAGCGGCTGCGGATCAAGAGCCCGGAGCTGTTCGATAGCGCCCTCAAGCACTGCACCAACTGCAAGCGCTGTGAAGTGGCCTGCCCGAGCGGGGTGCGCATCGGCGACATCATCGCCAAGGCCAAAGACAAGTACAGCGGCTTCAAACCGGGGATCCGCGAGTTCGTGCTCTCCCACACCGATCTGATGGGCAGCATGTCTACCCTGATGGCGCCGGTGGTCAACTTCACCACCGGCCTCAAGCCGATGAAGCTGGTGCTGGACAAGGCGCTGGGGGTCTCCTCCCACCGCGACCTGCCCAAATACTCCCAGGGCACCTTCCGCGGCTGGTACAAAAAGCAGAAGGCCACCCAGGCCAGTTATGAGCGCCAAATAGCCTACTTCCACGGCTGCTACGTCAACTACAACCACCCGCAGCTCGGCAAGGAGCTGGTGCAGGTGCTCAACGCCATGAACATTGGCGTCCAGTTGCTGGAGCGGGAGAAGTGCTGCGGCGTACCGCTGATTGCCAACGGCTTCATGGACAAGGCCAAGCAGCAGGCGGCCTTCAACATCAAGCAGCTGGAGAACACCCTGCTGGGCAACGAGATGCCGCTCTTGGCCACCTCCTCCACCTGCGGCTTCACCCTGCGCGATGAATACCCCCACCTGCTGGAGCAGGACAACCACAAGGTGCGGGATCGCATCTCGCTGGTGACCCGCTTCCTGTGGAACGAGTTCTACAAGGGCAACAAGCCGGCGATGAAGCCGCTCAATCTGCACATCGCCTACCACACCCCCTGCCACATGGAGAAGATGGGGGGCGTCATCTACACCCTCGAATTGCTGCGCGCCATTCCCGGGGTCAAGGTGACGGTGCTGGAGTCCCAGTGCTGCGGCATCGCCGGTACCTACGGTTTCAAGTCGGAAAACTACGAAACCAGCCAGACC
>NZ_JRGK01000168.1 GCF_000764645.1 Aeromonas finlandensis | reverse complement strand
TCGTGCTGTTGGGTAGGATTAACCTAGCCCCTAGTAAAGAAACAACCAACAAAACAGAAAAAACACGCGGCCCAGGAACCAAACTGAATAAATAACCTTTTGGGTATAGTTGGGGATAACAATTGGATATGCTTGCGTGACCATAAAGAAAGGGTTTACCTACAAAGTGTCAAGGCGTTCTCCTACACAAACCAAGCTGTAGTCTTGCTAATCTGTTTTTATTGGAACGATTGCATTGAAGTAAGTAAGATAAAGTTAAAATCGCGTAACCATTATAAAATGGTCAGAAATAAAAACCTCGATTTATAATGCTATGACTTTATTCATTACCCAGATTAAATATAACGCTGGAGATCTATGTGAAGGGAGTCCCTACTGTTAGTGATAGAGTATGGTGCGGATTTTTAATATCCTCATTTTTTCTTGGTACCAGCAACACTATTGCCCCGCAAGTTACGGGCTATTATTCAGGTGTAAATATCTGGTTAACCTTGAGTGGTTTTTTTATAACCGCTATAGCGTTGCCACTCCTGGGGTTAATCGCTATCGTTAGATGTCGCACAAGTACAACAGATAGCCTGCTCACTCAAATAGATAGAAGTTTTTCAACAAAGGCCACCAAATGGCTATCGTTAGCTATATATACGCTACTAGGGCCAGCACTTTTACTTCCTCAATCCAGCCTGGTGACTTATCAAGAAAGCACAAAAGCATTCACTTTAATAAGTAACCCAGTAATTCCTCCATTATTTGTGTGTGTTTTTTTTATTATTGCCACTTGCTTGTCGTTATCTAAGAAGTCCCGAGTTTATATTTTGGGGAAATACCTATGGTCTATTATGATTATACTTATTTTACTTACTTCCCTGATACTGCTAATGTCATTTGATTTTAATGCACAAATAGTAAGCGCTCAAAATAATGATACATCCTTTACAAAAGGGTTGCTTAATGGTTACT
>NZ_JRGK01000167.1 GCF_000764645.1 Aeromonas finlandensis | reverse complement strand
GGTATAAGCTGTTCAGTACCCATCCCACCACGCCATCTCAGGGCAAGAGTGCTATATACTCCATGATCTTGAATAACATCGACAAAAATATTTAAGATATCTAACAAATGCTGATTGGACTCACCAACAAAAAATGACAAAGGTTTGCTTTTTACATCCAGAATAGTCAATGCACTCAGATTTCCAAATCGCCCCCCATTGAGATATCTGCCAACCAATCGGCTCCCAATAAAATAATCTGCATTGCCAAACAAGACGGAATCAAAGGCAAGATTTGCTGTTTCATAACCGACCAAAGTAGCCTTTGGATATAAACCATGCAATGCCTCTACATCAAGTGAGTCCAATTCGTATGCCATCGTTGCAGATTCAATGTCTGCAAGTTGCCGTTCTCTTATACCTGCCAAGTATACATGGCCAGCTTGTATAACCTCATTGCTGAACTTCCCTGATTGTGGGTATTGCTGTACATGTTCAGGTAGAATGGAGTTTATGCTGAGCATTTGCACATGATTATCTTTAATTGCAGACAGAGCCTTTCTCTCATTTTCATAAAAATTTAGCTGAAGCTTGACACTTACCATCGATGAAAAAATTGATAGCAGGTCCGCCCCCATCCCCTCAAAATTGTTTTTTGATGTTACCAACTCAAAAGGAGGGGTCAGGGGGCCAACAATACCAACACTGATCTCTTTCTGTTGGCTTAACCAAGCGCGTTGCTGGCCTGAAAGACGACTGTTGAAATCACGCCCAAGATCATCTTTTAAATATAATTCTAAGGAACTACTAAATGAACGAGGCCCTAATACAA
>NZ_JRGK01000166.1 GCF_000764645.1 Aeromonas finlandensis | reverse complement strand
GATCGGGAGCGCTCCCAGTGGTACTTTCAGCGTTATGTGGCCCACCTGCCCGCCGCCGGTGAGATGGTGCTGTTTGACCGCTCCTGGTACAACCGGGCCGGGGTCGAGCGGGTGATGGGATTTTGCAGCGATGCGGAATATCGCGAATTTCTGCGCGCCTGCCCCGAGTTCGAGCGGATGCTGATCCGCTCCGGCATCACCCTGATCAAATACTGGTTCTCGGTCAGTGACGAGGAACAAGAGAAGCGCTTTAAAGAGCGGATCAACACCCCCATCAAGCGCTGGAAGTTCAGCCCGATGGACTTGCAATCCCGCTCGCGCTGGGTCGAATACTCCCGCGCCAAGGATGACATGTTCACCTACACCGACACCGAGGATTGCCCCTGGTTCGTGGTGGAGGCGGACGACAAACGCCGTGCCCGTCTCAACTGCATCGCCCATCTGCTTGGCAAGGTGCCCTACGAGGCGCTCCACTACGAGCCCATCAAGCTCCCCCCCATCAAGACCGAAGGGTATGACCGCCCGCCCCTGACCAGCCAGACCTTTGTCCCCGATATTACTGCCGAACTCGAGGCCTGAGCCCTGTCATCCTGCATTCCCTCATCGCAGGATGACAGGCAATAAAAAGCCGGTCTGACGACCGGCAAAAAGGCATTGATTATTAAGAAAGGAAAACCGGCACAACAAAAAATCAGGTACGGATATATTTGGCAGTACGGGGGAACGCCTGCTCCTTGGCATCGAACAGGTAGCAGGCTTCGGCCGGGATACCCACGCTGTAGGTCTGACCGGTCGCCACATCCACATCCGAGGTGGCCTTGACGGTAAAGTCGTGACCATCCACATCCATATAGACGAAGGACTCGGCACCCAGATGCTCGGCCACCTGCACGATCCCGCTCACCTTGCTGTGTGCATGGGGGTGATCCAGCGGCATCAGGTGCTCGGGACGAATGCCCAGCTCAACCTTGTCACCCACCGCGCCACTGCGGGCATCGACCCGGGCACGCACGGTATCGCCAGAGGTCAGCTTGACCACGCACTCCTGCTCGCCAATCTCCAGCAACTCGCCCGCCAGGAAGTTCATCTTGGGAGAGCCGATAAAGCCCGCCACGAACTTGTTGTCCGGGTTATGGTAGAGATCCAGCGGTGAACCGAACTGCTCCAGGTTGGTGGCAGCTTCTGCCTTGAGCGGGCTCAGCACCACAATCTTGTCGGCCAGGGTCATCGCTTCCACCTGATCGTGGGTCACGTAGATGATGGTGGAGTTGAGCTCCTTGTGCAGCTTGGCGATCTCGATCCGCATCTTGACCCGCAGGGCGGCATCCAGGTTGGAGAGCGGTTCGTCAAACAGGAACACCTGCGGCTGCTGCACGATGGAGCGACCGATGGCAACCCGTTGACGCTGACCGCCGGAGAGCGCCTTGGGCTTTCGGTCCAGCAGCGGCTCGAGACCCAGGATCTCGGCGGCGCGCATCACCCGCTTGTGGATGTTCTCTTTATCCATCTTCTTGAGCTTCAGACCAAAGGCCATGTTCTCGTAGATGTTCATGTGGGGATAGAGGGCGTAGGACTGGAACACCATGCCGACGTTGCGCTCTACCGGCGGCACGTCGTTCATGTAACGACCGCCGATGGTCAGCTCACCGCTGGTGATGTCTTCCAGACCCGCGATCATCCGCAGCAGGGTGGATTTACCGCAGCCGGACGGGCCGACGAAGACGATGAACTCCCCTTCCTTGATGGCGAGGTTGATGTTGCGCAGGGTGTCCTTGTGAACAGCCGGATCGTAATTTTTGCGAACGTTGTTGAGTACTACTTCAGCCATGACGAGCTCCGCTCTTGAATCTTTGCAAATCGTGATAGCGGGGGGAGTCAGCTCCCCCGGCCATAAACTTAACCTTTCACACCACCGGCAGTCAGACCGCCAACCAACCAGCGCTGCGCCAGCAGGAAGACCACTGTGATGGGGAAGCCGGAGAGCACTGCGGCCGCCGCGAAATCACCCCACAGATAGTTCTGCGGATAGAGGTACTGCTGGGCCCCGACCGCCAGGGTCAGATTGTTCACATCCTGCAGCAGGATGGAGGCCATTGGCACCTCGGTAATGGAACCGATAAAGGCCAGGATGAACACTACCGCCAGGATGGGCACCGACAGGGGCAACAGGATCAGGCGGAATGCCTGCCACGGGGTCGCACCGTCGATGGCCGCCGCCTCCTCCAGCGAGGAGTCGATGGTCTCGAAGTAACCCTTGATGGTCCAGACGTGCAGGGCAATACCGCCCATGTACGCCAGGATCAGGCCACCGTGGGTGTTGAGACCGAGCCAGGGAATGTAGTCACCAATCTTGTTAAAGAGCGCGTAGATGGCCACCAGCGCCAGTACTGCCGGGAACATCTGGAAAATCAGCATGCCCTGCAGGATGGTGGACTTGCCACGAAAACGCAGGCGGGCAAAGGCGTAAGCACAGGTGGTGGAGAGCGTCACGATCATCAGGGCAGTGATGCCGGCGATCTTGATGGAGTTCCACAACCAGGTCAGCACCGGGAACGGCGGCGGCGTGATGCTGCCGTCGGCATTGGTGATGGACATGCCCAGCGCCAGCTTCCAGTGATCCAGGGTCGGATTGGAGGGGATGATCTCCCCTACCGCGAAGTTACCGTTACGGAACGAGATGGCGATAACCATGATCAACGGGAAGATGATCAGCGCCAGGAAGCCCCACATGACCAAGTGGGTTGCCCACACCCGGTATTTGACTGATTTGGGTTGTACGATTGCCATGTTGAAGCCTCCTTACAGCTGCTTGTCGGCTTTGGACAATTTCAGGTTGAGCAGCGCCAGCGCACCTACGATGAGGAAGATAGCTGTGGCGATGGCACTGGCCAGACCGTAGTCCTGACCACCCGATCCCTGGAACGCAATCCGGTAGGTATAACTCACCAGCAAGTCGGTGGTACCGGCCGGGGTGCTGGCGCCGATGATGTCGGGCGCACCGTTGGTCAACAACTGGATAAGCACGAAGTTGTTGAAGTTGAAGGCGAACGAGGCAATCAACAGCGGTGTCAGCGGCTTCATCAGCAGCGGCACGGTGATCTTGAAGAAGTTCTGCACCGGACCGGCACCGTCCATGGCGGACGCTTCATAGAGATCTTCCGGAATGGCTTTGAGCAGGCCCATGCAGAGGATCATCATGTAGGGATAGCCGAGCCAGGTGTTGACGATCAGGATCATCACCTTGGCCAGGAAGGGGTTGGTATACCAGTCCGGCTTGATGCCAAACGCCGCTTCCAGGAACATGTTGATCTCACCGAAGTTCTGGTTGAACAACCCCTTGAACACCAGGATGGAGATAAACGCCGGGATCGCGTAGGGCAGGATCAGCATGACCCGATAGAAACCGCGCCCCTTGAGCGACTCCCACTGCACCAGACAAGCCAGCACCATGCCGATGGCCAGGGTGAAGGCGACGGAGCAGGTCGAGAAGATCACGGTCCAGATGAAGATCTGCAGGAAGGGTGACTGGATGCCCGGATCGGTGACGATGCGCGCAAAGTTCTTCCAACCCACGCTGACCACGAAGCCGGGGGCCACGCCCTTGCCGACAAACTGACCCTGTTCGTCGATGTACTGATAGAAGCCGGTGTCACCATTGGGCAGCATCAGCTCGCCATTCTGGGTATCACGCAGCAAATTGCTGTCTTTGATCACCACCCCGGACTTGAGCACGGCGCCATCCATCAGACGGGTGTACTGCTGCTTCTGGGCGGCAAACTTGCGCAGGCTGCTCAGGGTCAGGTGGGTACCGCCATCCGGCAGCACCAGATCCAGGTCACTCAGGTGAGTACGATGCTCAACAATGGCGCGGATCGGCGCGGCCTTGCTGGCAGCTTCGCCAGTGAAGGGCTGCAGCTCGACCACTTGCTGGGAGCTCTGCACTCGGCCCTCGCGGGACGCCAGCTCACGGGCCTTGTTGGTCATCAGGGAAACAGGTTGGCTGATAAAGGAGTGATCATCCTGTGTCAGCAGCAGCTGGAACTGGCCATTGTCGCCACCCAGCAGGGTAAAATCGAATTCGCCGCCCGCCACCTTGTAGCTTTTCTTCAGATGGTAGTCCCGCGCCTGCTCCACGGAGAGCAAGTTGGACCCCGAATAGTTGGTGAAGGCGATGCCAATCGTGTAGGCAAGAGGGAAGATGATAAACACAACCATGCCCGCAACACCCGGAAAGATGTAGCGATGGGCATAGGTCTTCTTGTTCATGAAGACATACAGACCGACGGAAACCACCACCAGATCCAGCAGCGCGAATACCCACTCGCCACTGGCGTACATCATCACGGCAGCGTAGCCGTTGAGGATGGCAACCAGGGCCGCTATGGTCCACTTAAGCCAGGTGTGCTTATCCTTCGGACCGGCATAGGACTCAACAGAAGGTACTACTTCCATGCCAATTAACCTTTATAACGCCAAGAGAGATTTGAGAGAGTGGGAGGCCATGGCGGCCTCCCGGGTAGTGCGTGCTTACTGAACGATACGCTTGGCAGCGGTATCCAGTGCTTCGTCAACACCCTGACGACCGGAGGTCACGTTCTTGAGGGCAGTTTCGAAGGAGGACCAGAAACGGCTCATCTCGGGAACGGATGGCATCGGCTCGCCAGCCTGGGCGTTTTGCATGGTGGCCTTGATGTGCGGATCGGATTCCAGGGTCTTCTGGAAGGATTTCAGCGCAACGGCACCCAGCGGCTTGTCGGCGTTAACCGGTGCCAGACCGGCATCGGTCAGCAGGTAGTTTTCCAGGAACTCGATGGCCAGATCCTTGTTCGGGCTGGCGGCGTTGATGGTGGCACCCAGTACGCCAACGAAGGCTTTGGCTGGCTTGCCGTTCAGGGTCGGCAGCGGCGCTACACCGTACTTGATGCCGCTCTTGTCCAGGTTGCTCCAGGCCCAGGGACCGTTGATCATCATGGCCACTTCGCCCTTGTTGAACTTGGCGTCCATCACACCGTAGTCGATGCCTTTTTCCAGGTGACCGGACTTGATCATCTCGGAGATGTAGCCCACGCCCATCTTGGCACCTGCGTTGTTCACGCCGGTATCTTTGACGTCATAACCGGTAGCGGTTTTCTTGAAGGCGTAACCACCGTTGGCAGCCACCAGCGGATAGCTGAAGTACGGGGTGTCATAAGCCCACATGATGGCGCGCTTGCCGTTTTTCTTCAGCGTCTCGTCAATCTTGGCGATCTCTTCGAAGGTTTTCGGCGGCTCAGGCAGCAGGTCTTTGTTATAGATCAGGCTGACCGCTTCCATGGCAACCGGGTAGCCATAGGTTTTGCCATCAACAGTCATGGCATCCCATGCCAGCTGTTCAAATTTGCCTTTGGTTGCAGCGTTCGGCGTTACCGGAACCAGCAAACCGGCTTTGACCCACTCACCGTAACGGTCGTGAGCCCAGAAGAAGATGTCCGGGCCGTTGCCAGTGGCGGCGGCTTGCTGGAATTTCACTTCAACCTGATCCGGGTGAGCCACAGTCACCTTGATGCCGGTTTCTGCTTCAAACTTTTTACCCACTTCAGCCAGACCGTTGTATCCCTTGTCACCGTTGATCCAGATGGTCAGCTGGCCTTCATCGATGGCTGCAGTAGCAGAGCAAGCGACGCCAAGAGTGGCCAGACCGATCAGGGATGACAGCAATTTCTTTTTCATGAGCCTTTCCTTGTATTAGTTCCGCGCTGTAAGAGCATTGTGTGCGAGGTGAATATTATCCCAAGCGGCAAACGGCTCACATGACGCAACTCGCATTTTTGAAATGCAATTACGTATTTCCTTCCAGAAAGTTTTGAAAACATTTTCTTAAATCGGGGAAATATCCCTATTTATCGGCTTATTTCAATACAACCAAGGAAATATAATTACCAAAGTGAAAGTTTATTACTCGAATGAAAGGGTTTTCACCTGAATGAAAACCCTTTCAGGTGGTTTATTTTGTTTGATTTGTTAACAAAGTACCGCGCCAGTTTCGAGGGCGGCCCAGGCGCAATAAAAAAAGAGACCCCGCCGGGGCGGAGTCTCTTTTTGCAAGAAATGACGAGTTGATCACACTCGTGCTCATCACTACGACTGGCGCAGCAGCTGATCCTTGAGATTGGGCGGCACGCCCTTGATGGTCAGGGTGTCGGTCTGGGGGTCATAAAATATGCGACTGTTCAACAGCTTCTGCTCAAAGCTCAGGGTCAGTCCGCCGCCGGAGCCGACAAACTTGGTCAGACCACGCAGGGTAGACCGATCCGCCGGGAAGCGCTCTTCCAGCTCATACTCCTGACCGATAAAGCTGTAAAAATCGAGGTCACCGTCGCCGGGCAATTCCGCGGACAACTCCTTGATCTCGATCTCTTCACCGGCGCTCGCCTGTTCGGTGCAATATTTGAAGACCTGCTTTTTGTAATCGTTGCGCTCGGTCGGTTCGAGCTGGCGACTGTCGCAATAATCTTCCACCGCCTGCAGCAAGCCTTTATTTTGTACCTTGGCATCCATGCCCTCACGGGCACCCAACAGATCCATAAAGAAGTCGCCCAATTTGCGACCGATGCGCCCCTTGCTGAAGGTGATATAGCGGCGCGAATCGGGTTGGGTTTTCCATTCGGTCAAATCAATGCGAGCGACCAGATTGAGTTTGCCAATATCCAGATATTGGATATGGCGCAATTCCAGCGCTTCGCTGACGGTGACGCTCTCCTTGCCCTCCAGCAGGGCAATCAGCAGATAATCGACCCCGACATAGTTATATTTGGCAAACAGCAGCACCCCTTGCTCATCGAGGGCGTGCTCCACCAGCTGCTTGACCAGCATCTGGGTCACATTGACCGAGAAAGGAACGAATTCGCTCTGCTCGCTGAGCAGTTGCTCGAGGGCGATACGAAACGCGGGTGAGGGCTGCTTGGGGGCCTCCTCACCTTCCGCCAGCTCGGCGACAGCCGTTTCGGGGTCAGCAAAGAAGCCAAAGCCCTTGCCACCTTTACCGTTGTAGATCCGATGCAGTTCCGCCATCAGTCCCTGTACCGCCTCGTCG
>NZ_JRGK01000165.1 GCF_000764645.1 Aeromonas finlandensis | reverse complement strand
GGCGTAGCCCATCGTGAATGCGCTGGATCAGGGCAGCCCGTTTTTCGGGCTCGACAAATTGCAGGGTGAAGTTGAGTACCACCACAGAGGCGTTCTCGATCTCGATGTCGCAGATATCCGCTTCTACCAGCTCCACCGGCACCTCGGATTTGAAACCGGAGAGGTGGGCGCGGGCGCGCTCGATCATCGGGTGAGAGAGATCCACCGCGGTGATGCGGCAACCGGGCTGGCTGATGTGACGGCGCATAGCCTGGGTGGCGGCCCCCAGCGAGCAGCCGAGGTCATAGAGTCGGCTCTCGGGCTGGGCGTAGCGGGCGGCCATCATGCCGATGGCGGAGATGATGTTGCTGTAACCCGGCACCGAGCGCTGGATCATATCTGGAAATACGTCGACGACCTGTTCGTCAAAACAGAAATCGCCCAATCGGGCGATCGGGGCGGCAAAAATTTGGTCTTTGGTCTGCATGCTGGCGCAACCTGACAGTCGGGGCATAACCCGGCTGTGTTGTTCAATTGAGTCGTTGGGTGACACCCATCAGAGTAGATTTATCACCTGTTTACGAACGGGGTGGCTGGTCGTGAAATCCATTGGACCGATCCTGTTCGAATGGGCCATGTTCCGGACCCTTACTTGGGGCGGTAGTGTAGAGGATTGATGGCCGTTTGTCTTGACGCCAGGGCTTGCCTTGCCACAAAAAAGCGTTTTTTTTACCGCGAATGGATTGCCGGAAATTGCGCTGACTAAAAGCTCAGCACTCCCTGACGCGCGCGATCGTTTTCCCCCGGCCAGGGGGCCATCTCCTGCTCCAGCAAGCGGGTGATCTGGCGGGCCAGCTCCGGTGCCTGGGCATTGTCGGCAGTATGTATATAGAGGTAGAGATCCTTGCCATCGGCCAACCATTGACGCCAGTGGGGGAGCCAGCTGGGCAGGAAGGGGTGGTTGGCCGCCGGATCCGGCAGGCCGATAAAGCGCACCATGGGGGCGCTGGCGGTGGCCAGCAGATGGACCGGCAGGCGCGGCTTCTTGCCCTGGGCATCGACAAGGGCCGCCGTTGTTGCCTGCACCGAGAAGAGCGGGCGACTGTCGAGCATCACCCGGTTGACCCCTTGTTCCATCAGCAGCCGGTTCAATGTCCGCTCGGCCTCCCCTTTGGCGAAGAAGTCGGGGTGACGCACTTCGAGGGCGTAGCGAAAGGCCCGTGGCAGCCGTTCGATAAAGGCCGCAAGCCGGGGCAGCCCTTCCGGCCCGAAACGGGCTGGCAGTTGCAGGGTGAGTAGCCCCAGCTTGTCGTGCAGCGGGGCGAGCAGGCGGATAAAGTCGGCTACCTGTTTGTCTGCGCTCACCAGATCGCTCTGGTGACTGATGGTTTGCGGAAACTTGAAGTTGAAGCGAAAGCGATCAGGCACCGCATCGGCCCAGCGCTGCACCGTATCGGGGGTCGGCAGGGCGTAGAAGGTGGTATTGCCCTCCACCGAGTTGAAGACGGTCGCGTAGTGGGCGAGGTGCTCGGCGGGCTTGGCGCCCAGACCCAGTAGCTGGCCGGGCCAGGCGGGGTGGGACCACTGCGGCAGGCCCAAATAGAGGCTCATGGCGACGTCTCTCTCTGTTCTTGGTGAATTCGGGCCCCTTTTTTTGCCACTTTTTGCCATCCAGAGCAAAAAACTGGTGAAAGGAGGCTGCTGGCCATTTTACCCAAAAGGGGGTTTTCCTCTATAATGCCAGCCCTTTTGTTTTTCAATTTCTTGTGACCCATGCCTATCTACGAATATCGTTGCGACGTCTGTGGCCATGAATTGGCAAAACTGCAAAAGCTTTCCGATGCCCCCCTGACCGACTGTCCGGCCTGTAGCAAGCCGAATCTGGTCAAGCTGATATCGGCGGCAGGCTTCCGGCTCAAGGGAACCGGATGGTACGAGACTGATTTCAAACCGGGTAAGAAAAAGAATCTGGCCAGCTGTGAGACAGACGGTGCTTGCCAGTCGTGCCCGGCGGCCCAAGGTTAACCGTCTCTCTACAATTTCGAAGGAAGAAGTCCATGCGCTCTATCTATTGCGGACAGGTCAATGAGGCCCATGCCGGGCAGACCATTACATTGTGCGGTTGGGTCCATCGTCGTCGTGATCTCGGCGGTCTGATCTTTATCGACATGCGCGATCGCGAAGGGATCGTGCAGGTGTTCTTCGATCCGGACAAACCGGAAGCGTTCGCCCTGGCCTCCGAGCTGCGCGGCGAGTTCTGCATCCAGGTGACCGGTGTGGTGCGTACCCGTCCCGAGTCTCAGCGCAACAGCGACATGGCCACCGGTGCCATCGAAGTGTTCGCTCACGAGCTCAACATCATCAACCGTGCCGAGCCGCTGCCGCTGGACTTCAACCAGGTCAACAGCGAAGAGATCAGCCTCAAGTATCGCTATCTGGATCTGCGTCGCCCCGAGATGGCCAAGTACCTGAAGACCCGCGCCAAGGCCAGTGCCTTCGTACGTCGCTTCATGGACGAGCACGGCTTCCTCGATATCGAGACCCCGATGCTGACCAAGGCCACCCCGGAAGGTGCCCGTGACTATCTGGTGCCGAGCCGCGTGCACAAGGGCAAGTTCTACGCCCTGCCGCAATCTCCCCAGCTGTTCAAGCAGCTGCTGATGATGTCCGGCTTCGACCGCTACTACCAGATCGTCAAGTGCTTCCGTGACGAAGACCTGCGTGCCGACCGCCAGCCGGAATTCACCCAGATCGACGTGGAAACCTCCTTCATGACCGCACCGCAGGTGCGTGAAGTGATGGAAGAGATGATCCGCAAACTGTGGCTGCACATCCTGAATGTGGATCTGGGCGACTTCCCGATCATGACCTTCGACGAAGCGATGCGTCGCTACGGCTCCGACAAGCCGGACCTGCGTCTGCCGATGGAGCTGGTCGATGTGGCCGATCTGCTGACCGCCGTCGAGTTCGCCGTGTTCGCCGGTCCTGCCAACGATCCGAAAGGCCGCGTGGCTGCCCTGAAAGTCCCGGGCGGCGCCGAGCTTTCTCGCAAGCAGATCGACGAGTACACCAAGTTTGTCGGCATCTACGGTGCCAAGGGCCTGGCCTGGATGAAGGTCAACGAAGTGGCCAACGGCCTCGAAGGCGTGCAGTCTCCGGTTGCCAAGTTCCTCTCCGACGCCATCGTGCGCGAGATCCTGGCCCGTACCGACGCTGCCGACGGCGACATCATCTTCTTCGGCGCTGACAGCAAGAAAGTGGTCTGCGATGCCATGGGCGCCCTGCGTCTGAAAGTGGGCCGCGATCTGGGTCTGCTGGAGAACAGCTGGAAGCCGTTGTGGGTCATCGACTTCCCGATGTTCGAGGAAGATGGCGAAGGCGGTCTGGCTGCCATGCACCACCCGTTCACCGCGCCGAGCAACATGGGCCCGGCCGAGCTGAAAGCCAACCCGGTGGCTGCTTACGCCAACGCCTATGACATGGTGATCAACGGTTACGAAGTGGGTGGCGGCTCTGTCCGTATCCACAACAGCGACATGCAGTCCACCGTGTTCGACATCCTGGGTATTACCCCGGCCGAGCAGCGCCTGAAGTTTGGCTTCCTGCTGGATGCCCTGAAGTATGGTACCCCGCCGCACGCTGGTCTGGCCTTCGGTCTGGACCGTCTCAGCATGCTGCTGACCGGCACCGAAAACATTCGGGACGTGATTGCCTTCCCGAAAACTACCGCGGCCGCCTGTCTGATGACAGACGCCCCCAGCCTTGCCAACGCCGCCCAACTGGGTGAGCTGGCGATTGCAACCACCGTCAAGGGCGACGAGTAAGCCGATACCGGCACCGGAGGCCGCCACCGTGCGGCCTCTGTGTTTCCCTTGGGTTAGTCATGACCAGTGTTACTGACATTTAAAAAATAACGGAGAGTCTCTATGGCAGGTCACAGTAAATGGGCCAACATCAAACACCGCAAGGCCGCTCAGGACGCCAAGCGTGGCAAGATCTTCACCAAACTGATCCGCGAAATCACCACTTCCGCGCGTCTTGGTGACCCGGATCCGGCCAACAACCCGCGTCTGCGTGCCGCGGTGACTGCCGCCCTGACCAACAACATGACCCGCGACACCATCAACCGTGCCATTCAGCGTGGCGCCGGTGGTGGCGATGGCGAACAGCTCGAGACCATCGTATACGAAGGTTACGGCCCGGCTGGCTCTGCCGTGATGGTTGAGTGCCTGACCGACAACCGTAACCGTACCGTTGCCGAAGTGCGTCACGCCTTCAGCAAGTGCGGTGGCAACCTGGGCACCGATGGCTCCGTCGCCTATCTGTTCAGCAAGAAAGGTCTGCTGACCTTCGTGGGCGTCGACGAAGATGCCCTGATGGACGCCGCGCTGGAGGCAGGTGCTGATGATGTGGTCACCGAAGAGGATGGCTCCATCGAGGTGTACACCACCCCGAACGACTTCGGCACCGTGCTGGATGGTCTGGAAGCCGCTGGCTTCAAGGCCGAGAGCGCTGAAGTGACCATGATCCCCTCTACCGAAGCCGAGCTGGATGCAGAAACTGCGCCCAAGCTGATGCGTCTGATCGACATGCTGGAAGATCTGGACGACGTGCAAGAGGTGTATCACAACGGCTCCATCTCCGATGAAGTTGCTGCGACCCTCTGATCGCTGAATTGTGCTCTCCCAATGGCAGCCGGATGGCTGCCATTTTTTTATCTTTGCATGGGTGAAACGGCTGACGAGTCGTTTGATTCACTAATGCAACAGTCATCTCCGCGCACTACTTTTCCCGCTTCCCCTACGCATTGCCATTTCACGGATCCCGCTGGCCGGTTAGCCCCTACACGCTAGCCGGGTTGCGTTCCGTGATCATGGAACGGCTCCGCTTATCCGGTTTATCACGCGATCAGCTCGTTAGGTGGAGTGGACAGCTCGCGCCTGCCAGTCAGGCAGGTTGCACCGTGGGCAGGATGCTCGAGGTGATGGTGGCCGGGCCTTGTTGTCACGGTGCGGCACTCAATGCTGAGTCACTGCTTGGATATTGATATCGGATGATTGGCTGGGCGCTGGGTGTGCAAGTTGGTTGGTTGGTTGGTTGG
>NZ_JRGK01000164.1 GCF_000764645.1 Aeromonas finlandensis | reverse complement strand
TTCCAGAGCGCGCTGACCCCCAGCGATCGGGATTTCGTTGGCGCGCTCAAGGCGGGCTCCACCCGCTTTATTCTGGAGTGCAAGAAGGCCTCCCCCTCCAAGGGCTTGATCCGCGACGATTTCAGCCCGGAGGCCATCGCCGACATCTATGGCAAATACGCCACCGCCATCTCGGTGCTGACCGACGAGAAGTTCTTTCAGGGGGATTTCGCCTTCCTGCCGCGGGTGCGAGGCCGCGTATCGCAGCCGGTGCTCTGCAAGGATTTCATGATTGACCCCTATCAGGTCTATCTGGCCCGCCACTATCAGGCGGACGCCATCCTGCTGATGCTCTCGGTGCTCACCGACGAGGGCTATCGCGCCCTGTTCGCGGTGGCCAAGGAGCTCGGACTTGGCGTGCTCACCGAGGTGAGCAACGAAGAGGAGCTGACCCGCGCCATCGCGCTGGGGGCGCCGGTGATCGGCATCAACAACCGGGATCTGCGGGACTTGAGCGTCGATCTCAACCGCACCAAACAGCTGGCCAAAAACATTCCAAGCGATCGGGTAGTGATCAGCGAATCCGGCATCAACCACCGCGCTCAGGTGGCGGATCTGCGCCACCACGCCAAGGGCTTTCTGGTGGGCTCATCCCTGATGGCCGAGCCGGATCTGGAGGCTGCGGTGCGCAAGCTCACTCTGGGCCAGAACAAGGTGTGCGGCCTGACCCGCGCCGACGATGCTGCCGCAGCCCATCAGGCGGGTGCCGTGTTTGGCGGCCTGATCTTTGTTTCCAAAAGCCCGCGCTATGTGGACATCCCCGCCGCCCGCGCCGTGATGGCGGGTGCGCCGCTCGCCTATGTCGGGGTATTTCGCAACGCCCAGCCCGCCACCATAGTCCAGACGGTGGAGGCACTGGGGCTCGCCGCGGTGCAACTGCACGGGGATGAAGATGCCGCCTATATCGAGGGGCTGCGTCCGCTGCTGCCAGCGGGTTGCCAGATCTGGAAAGCGGTCGGTGTCTCTCTTGGCAAAGAAAGCGGCGAGCCGCTGCCCGCCCTCGACTACCCGGCGGATCGGCTGCTGCTGGATACTGTCGTGAAAACTGCGGTGGGCAGCCAGAGCGGCGGCACCGGTCAGGCGTTCGACTGGAGCCTGCTGGCCACGCTCGATAAGAGCAAACTGATGCTGGCGGGTGGCCTTAATCCCGACAACGCCCTGCAGGCGGCGCAAGTGGGCTGCCTCGGCCTTGATTTCAACTCCGGGGTAGAGAGTGCCCCGGGCCAGAAGGATGCGCACAAGATTACGGCGGCCTTTGGCGCGCTGCGCCAACTGTAAAAGTGCCCTGCGCGCCCGCTAACCACATGCACCAAATGAATGAACTGCTTAAGCCTATAAATACAAGGAATAGTCTATGACTCTGCTCAACCCGTTTTTCGGTGAATTTGGCGGTATGTATGTCCCCCAAATCCTCATCCCGGCCCTGCTCCAGCTGGAAAAAGCCTTCGTCGATGCCAAGGATGATCCGGCCTTTATCGCCGAATTTGAGGAGCTGCTGACCGAGTATGCCGGTCGCCCGACCCCCCTCACCCTGACCCGCAATTTGACCCGCGGCACCAAGACCCGCCTCTATCTCAAGCGTGAAGATCTGCTGCACGGCGGCGCCCACAAGACCAACCAGGTGCTGGGTCAGGCGCTGCTGGCCAAGCGGATGGGCAAGACCGAGATCATCGCCGAGACCGGTGCCGGTCAGCACGGCGTCGCCACCGCACTGGCCTGTGCCCTGCTCGGCCTCAAGTGCCGGGTCTATATGGGCGCCAAAGATTGCGAGCGCCAGAAGCCCAACGTATTTCGTATGAAGCTGATGGGAGCTACCGTGATCCCGGTGCACTCCGGCTCCGCCACCCTCAAAGATGCCTGCAACGAGGCGCTGCGCGACTGGGCCGCCAACTACGACACCGCCCACTACCTGCTCGGCACCGCTGCTGGCCCGCACCCCTTCCCCACTATCGTGCGGGAGTTCCAGAAGATGATCGGCGAAGAGGCCAAGGCCCAGTGCTTCGAGAAGGAAGAGCGGCTGCCCGATGCGGTGCTCGCCTGTGTTGGCGGCGGCTCCAACGCCATCGGCATGTTTGCCGACTTTATCGACAACAAAGAGGTGCGCCTGATCGGGGTCGAGCCGGGTGGTCACGGTATCGAAACGGGTGAGCACGGTGCGCCGCTGGGGCACGGCAGCAAGGGGGTCTTCTTTGGCATGCACTCCTACCTGATGCAGGACACTCAGGGGCAAATTCAGGAGTCCTACTCCGTCTCGGCGGGGCTCGACTTCCCCTCCGTCGGCCCGCAGCACGCCTATCTGGCCTCCATCGGCCGCGCCGAGTATGTCTCCATCACCGACAAGGAGGCGCTGGACGCCTTCCAGGAGCTGGCCAAATCCGAAGGGATCATCCCGGCGCTGGAGTCCTCCCACGCACTGGCTCACGCCCTCAAGATGGCCCGCAGTGAACCGGAAAAAGAGCAGGTGCTCATCGTCAACCTCTCCGGCCGTGGCGACAAAGACATCTTCACCGTCGCTGACATTTTCGAGAAAGAAGGAACCTTGTCATGAACCGTTACGCACAACTCTTCTCCCGTCTGGATGCGGCCAATCAGGGCGCCTTTGTGCCGTTCGTGATGCTGGGTGACCCCACCCCTGAACTCTCGCTGGCCATCGTCGATGCGCTGGTCGCAGGGGGCGCCGATGCCCTCGAACTCGGCATTCCCTTCTCCGATCCGGTAGCGGACGGCCCCACCATTCAGGGAGCCGCTCTGCGCGCCTTTGCCAGCCACACCACCCCGGACGACTGCTTCGAGCTGCTTGGCCGCATCCGCGCCAAGTACCCGCAGCTGCCCATTGGCCTCTTGGTCTACGCCAACCTGGTCTATGTGCGCAAAATCGATGGCTTCTACGAGAAGTGCCAGCAGGCTGGCGTGGACTCGGTGCTGGTCGCCGACGTGCCGGTGCAGATGTGCGCCCCCTACAAGGCGGCCGCCGACAAGTTCGGCATCGACAGCATCTTTATCGCCCCGCCCAATGGCGACGCCGAGACCCTGAAACAGGTGGCGGAGCTCGGCAATGGTTACACCTATCTGGTGAGCCGCGCCGGTGTGACCGGCGCTGAGACCAAGGCTGGCATGCCGGTGGAGGGGCTGATCAACACATTGCGCGAGTTCAAGGCCCCTCCCGCCCTGCTCGGCTTTGGCATCAGCGACCCGGCTCAGGTGCGTGAAGCGATTGCCGCTGGCGCCGCCGGTGCCATCTCCGGCTCCGCCGTGGTGAAGATCATCGAGACCCACCACCAAAACCCGGCGCATATGCTGGTACGTCTGAAAGAGTTTGTGGAAGGGATGAAGGCCGCGACCAATCGATAAGGTCGGAAATAGGGTCAGATGGTTGTGACCCTGAGTGGCCAATGGCATGACCGCGTAACTGCATCACTGCATCACTGCATCACTGCATCACTGCATCAAAGGGAGCCTGACCGGCTCCCTTTCTTTTTATCTCGCGTGTCCCCTGCGGCTCTGGGCGTGTTGCCCCCTCTCCCTCCGGGAGAGGGCTGGGGTGAGGGCGGCTTTGCATTCCCAACCAAATGAGTTGCTCACTCAGCCCATGCCTTAATGACTAATTTATTGATCCAACACAGATTCCCACCAAAACACGCTTCTCAACGCTCCACCCTCCCCCTTAAGATACCCGAATGACAATCAACCTCTCGGAAGAACGCCATGACAGCGATTGTTACTTTCTCGCAGGTTAACAGCAGCGAACTGGGGGCTGACACTCAGGGGCGGTAGCGTGGTTTTTTGTAGGTCGCGCAGAGCGTAGCGAAGCCCAACAGGCGATCATCATTGCGCCAACCAGAGCGTGATAAACATGGATATGGCAGCTCCGTAAAACAGATTTACAGATATATTTCGCGGTAAACGTTGGGCTTCACTTCGTTCAGCACCAACCTACGATTTTTAGCCCAACATACGACATAGGAAAACACCTAACATTACTCAAGAGGCATTTGCAATATGTGGTATTTTTCAACCTATTAAAATTAATTGCGATTGCTTTAGTTGAGTTTATTAGTCGTGCATTGCAAGCTTCTTAAGCGGGCGTTAGGTTATCTTCTGATAGTGGAGTAATAATGAAGT
>NZ_JRGK01000163.1 GCF_000764645.1 Aeromonas finlandensis | reverse complement strand
GTCGCCCCTTCGAGCAGGGCCATGAACTCGTCGGCGATGATCCGCCCCTGCCGATAACCGGCCATGCGGCGCGCTTCGCGCTCGATCATCACCCGGATCTCGTTGGGGATGCCGGTGTGGCGCAGCTCGACCCGCTCACCCGGTTGCACCTCATGGCTGGTGGCTTTGAGTTTCTGCTCAAGCAGACCGAGCGCCACCGCAAAGCCATAGATGGTGGCGGCGGGAGTGGGGGGGCAGCCGGGGATATAGACATCCACTGGCACGATTTTGTCGGTGCCGCCCCAGACGCAGTAGAGGTCGTGGAAGATGCCGCCGTCACAGCCGCAGGCGCCGTAGGCGATACAGATCTTGGGATCGGGCGCCGCCTCGTAGGCGCGCAGGGCCGGTACCCGCATCGCCCGGGTCACCGCGCCGGTAAAGAGCAGGATGTCGGCATGACGGGGAGAGGCGACCACCTTGATGCCGAAACGCTCGGCATCAAACAGCGGGGTGAGGGTGGCGAAGATCTCGATTTCGCAGGCGTTGCAGCCGCCGCAATCGACCCGGTAGACATAGGCCGAGCGGCGAATGTCCTTGAGCAGGGTCTTCTTGAGTTTGGTGATCTCGGGATCCTGTGCCAGCGGCACGGCGCGGGTATGGGCATGGCCGACAACCGGTTCTATGCCTTTGATCTTGCTCATCACATCCACTCCTGTTGTGTGGTAATCGGTGTGGCAATCGGTGTGATCAGGGCCGAGTCAGGCTGGCTCAGCATGCTCTGTTTTCGTTTGCAGTCGGGGCAGTGGTGCAGTCGCTCCGGGGTCGCCAGCGGCGTGCCCGCCTGCTTGAGGGTGTCCTCCACCAGTGCCACCAGCTTGCTCGGGGCAAAGTAGGTGCCGCACAAGGTGCAGGGGGCCAGCGCGAAGCGGGCCTCCTCATAAAGGTCGGCCTTGTTGGTCACCGCCAGCTCGAACTCGGGGGAGAGGGCGATGGCGCGGGTCGGGCAGACCTCTTCGCAGCGGCCGCAGAAGATGCAGCGCGCCATGGAGATCTCCCAGCGCCGTTCGCCAGTCTCCATGTCTACTTCCATCACCAGCGCGTTGGCCGGGCAGGCCTTGGTGCAGGCAGCGCAGGCGATGCACTGATCCGCCTGATATTTCGGTTTGCCGCGAAAATCCCGGTTCACCTCGTAAGGGGCGAAGGGGTACTTGGCGGTCGGGGTGCCAGCCTTGAGGATGGTCTTGAACAGCTTGATCATGATGACCCCTTATTTCAGCGGAGAGTTTTTGCGGTCGATGCCGTAGCGCTCGATCTCCTTGTAGGAGACCACGGTGGACTTGCCCTTCTTGGGGTCGACCAGGGTGACCCGGTCGGTACAGGAGTAGCAGGGATCCAGACTGCCGATAATGAGCGGCGCATCGGCCACGGTATTGCCGCGCAGCATGTAACGCAGGGCGGGCCAGTTGGCGTAGGTGGCGGCGCGGCAGCGCCAGCGGAACAGCTTCTGGTTATCCCCGGTCATGCTCCAGTGGACGTTCTCGCCGCGGGGCGCTTCGGTAAAGCCCAGCGCAAATTTGCCCGGCTGGTAGGTGAACCCTTCGGTCAAAAGCGGCCCTTCCGGCAGGTGCTCCAGGCCGAACTCAATCATGTCGAGGGAGTCGTAGAGCTCGTGGATGCGCACCAGCACCCGGGATTGCACATCGCAGCCCGCCTTGGTCTGGATCTCCATCGGCAGCTCGCGGTAGCCAGCAAAGTCGTGGACCCGGCGCACGTCGCGCTTGAAGCCGCTCGCCCGCACCATGGGGCCGACACAGCTGAAATCGCGAGCAATCTGCGGGTCGAGCTTGCCGATACCTATGAGGCGGGAGGAGATGTTGGCGGTATCCAGCAGCATGGCCACCAAGGGTTTGAGCTCGTCACGGAGCTCGCGCACCAGCTGGGCACCCTTGATGCGATCCTCCTTGAAGATGTCGCGGCGCACCCCGCCAATCAGGTTGAGGCCGTAGGTCTTGCGGGCGCCGGTCAGCAGCTCGGCCAGGGTCATGGATTTCTCCCGCACCCGGAAGAACTGCATAAAGCCGGTGTCGAAACCGGTGAAGTGGCTCGACAGGCCGATGTTGAGGATATGGCTGTGCAGACGCTCCACCTCCAGCAGCACGGCGCGGATCATCTTGGCCCGCTCGGGCACCGGAATACCCATGGCGTTCTCCACCGAGGTGGTGTAGGCGACGCTGTGGGTAAAGCCGCAGATGCCGCAGACCCGATCGGTCAGAAACGCCACTTCGTTGTAGCCCATCCGGGTTTCCGCCAGTTTTTCCATGCCGCGATGGACATAGAAGAGGCGGTAGTCGGCATCGATGATGTCTTCCCCATCGACGAACAGACGAAAGTGGCCCGGTTCATCCGAGGTGATGTGCAGCGGGCCGACCGGCACGATGCGGTTGGCATCACTGCCGAGCTCGTTGACGAAGGGGTAGGTCTCGGTGTCGGTGGTGGGCATCGGGCGCTGGCGGTAATCCATGGCGTCCTTGCGCAGGGGGTGGATATCCTCCGGCCAGTCATCCGGCAGTACCAGACGACGTTCGTCGGGCAGACCGATGGCGCGCAGGCCGTACATGTCGCGGATCTCCCGCTCGCCCCACACCGCCGCCGGAATGGTCGGGGTGATGGAGGGGTACTCCTGGGTATCGGCATCCACCAGCACCTTGACGGTGATCCAGCACTTGGTGTCGCCCTCCATGGAGAAGACGTGGTAGACGGCGAAGTGGCCGTTGAGGCTGCGCTCGTCATTGGCAAAGGAGAGCGGAAGCCAGCCCCCCAGCTGATGGAAGATCAGGCTGGCCGTCTCGACCAGACTGGTGGGCTTGACGGTGATGGTGGCCTGATCGGCGGTTTGCCACTCCTCGTCGACGATGGCGTGGGGCAGTTGGGCTCGTACCTGCTGGATGTAATCGCAGCCGATGCGATCCGAAATGGCGATGGTCATGCAGTTCTCACTTTAAGTTTGTTCGGGTATGGGGTCGGCAATGAGCTCTCGGAAAAACAGCGTATGAAGGCACTCATGGCTAGACCCCGACCAGATAGGCGAGCAGCGCCAGCAGGGCCAGCCCCAACCCATAGCGGGTGAGCTTGTGGGTGCGCACGAACTGGGTGCGGGCCATGGCGTTTTCGATGATGCCCGCCAGCAAAAAGGCCACCAGCAGCTTGCAGGCGAGGATCAGCGCCGCGCCGATGAGCGCGGGCAGACTCCAGTTGGCCGCCTTGCCGAAGGGCAGGAAAATCACCAGAAAGAGCTGCACCACCACCAGTTGCTTGAGGCCGATGGAGAGCTTGAGCAGGGCGAGGCCCGCACCGGAGTACTCGGTGAGCGGCCCTTCCTGCAATTCCTGTTCGGCTTCGGCGCAGTCAAAGGGCAGCTTGCCCATCTCGACAAACACCGCGAAGGCGCAGGCGGCCCCCGCCAAGAGGGTAGCGATGGGCGCGGCCAGCGGCTGGGTGGCCACATAGCTGCTGATGTTGCCCAGATCCGAGCTGCCCACCATCATCGCCATGATGAAGCAGGCGAGCACCAGAATGGGCTCCACCAAAATCCCTAAGGTCAGCTCGCGGCGGGCACCGATCCCGGCAAACATGCTGCCGCTGTCCAGACCCGCCAGCGAAAAGAAGAAGCGGAAGATGGCAAACAGGTAGATGTCGGTGATGAGATCCCCGGCGATGGGGAAGGGGGACTCGTGAGTCAGGGTCGGCAGCGCCATCGCTACCAGCAGGAGGGCGGCGATGAGCAGCGCAGGCATCAGGTTGAAGATGATGCCGGCAGGCTCCGGGGTCACCTCCTGACGACGCAGGAGCTTGGCGATATCCCGGTAATCCTGCAGCAGGCCCGGCCCCTGACGGGAGTGCATCTTGGCCCGCAGCACCCGGTTGAAACCGGTGGCCAGCGGCGCCAGCGCCAGCATGGCGATGGCCTGGGTCAGGGCGAGGGCAACCATGCCCCAGCTCGGCATTTCAAGAACAGGCATATCAGACTCCTACTGCCATCAGGATAAAGAGCGCCAGCACAATGCCGTGCAGCAGCCAGCCGGTCGAACCGCTGGTATCGCTCACCCCGTGCAGGGCGCTGGCCAGATCGAGCTGCGGCTGCTTGCGATAGAGCGGCGCACAGAGCTGGCGCAGGGTATGGGTGACACCGCCGGAGGTGAGGCTCATGCGCTCCTCGTAGGCGTAACCACAGGCCCACGGGGTACCGGCGTGACGACGACCGAGCTTGGGCCCCTTGAAGATGGCCAGTACCAGCAACGGAATGAGGAACAGACCCAGCAGGGTGATGGCGATAACGGGTGGTGAGAGGATCGCCTGTGAGCTGTCGAGTGGCAGCAGGGTGGCGCCGGTCGCCACCGTCATCTGGTTGGCAACAAGGGCCTGACCGTAACCAGCGATATGAGGGGCAATCCAGGGGGCGCCCAGACCCAGCACCAGACAGACGGCGGCCAGCAACAGGGTGCCTGCCACCATGGCCCCCGGCACTTCGCGGGCGTGGCTCGCCTTCTCGCTGCGCGGTGCGCCGCAGAAGCAGATGCCGTACACCTTGACGAAACACATCACCGCCATGGCGCCGGTCACCGCCAGCATCACTACCGCGAGCGGCGCGACGACGGAGGTGCCGAGCTTGGTCATGGAAAGCAGCGCCTGATAGATAAACCACTCGCTGACAAAGCCGTTCAGCGGCGGCAGCGCCGAGATGGCCATGGCGCCGATGAGGAACGCCAGCGCAGTCCAGGGCATCAGCTTGGCCAGCCCCCCCATCTTGTCCATGTCACGGGTGTGCAGGCGGAACATCACAGAGCCGGTGCCCATAAAGAGCAGGCTCTTGAAGATCGCGTGGTTGAGCAGGTGATAAAGGGCGCCGAGCAGCCCCAGCACCACCAGCGCCGGTTGCTGGTTGGCGATGCCGATCATGCCGATGCCCATCCCCATCAGGATGATGCCGATGTTCTCTACCGTGTGGTAGGCGAGCAGTCGCTTGAGGTCGTGCTCGGCCAGCGCAAACAGTACCCCGAGTACTGCCGAGCAGGCACCGAAGATCAGCACCACATAACCCCACCAGAGCTGGCTGGCGCCGAGAAAATCGATGCTGACCCGCAAGATGCCAAAGAGACCCAGCTTCACCATGACGCCGGACATCAGCGCCGAGATATGGGACGGCGCAACGGGCTCGGCCACCGGCAGCCAGCCGTGCAGCGGCACGAAACCGGCGCGCAGGCCAAAGCCGCAGAAGCTGAGCAGGAACACCAGGGAGGCCAATGCGCCCGCCAGATGGTGCTCGCGCAGCGCGGCGAACTCCAGCGAGCCTGATTCGCGGCAGAGCAGCCAGAAGGCGATCAGCACCAGCGCCATGCCGATATGGTTCATCACCAGATAGAGACGGCTCTGTTTGGCGGCTTCCGGGTTGGTCTTGACCAGCCAGTAGGTGGTGAGTGTCACCAGCTCGTAGCAGAGCAAGAAACCGAGTGCGTTGTCGGCCAGTACCATGCCCACCATGGCAAAGAGGAAGAGGTTCATCAGCGCGCCGATGGCCACATCCCCTTTGCCCTGATATTCGCGGATATAGGCAAAGGAGTAGAGGGCGACGGCGACGCCGACGGTGCTAATCACCAGCAGCATCAGCGCGGCCAGCATGTCGAGATGAACCGAGCCCAGCAGCCAGAGCTGGCCGTCGACGGGGGTGCCTTGAGCAAAGATCTGGATGGCGGCGACCAGACCCGCGAGTGACCCCAACAGGGCAAAGCCGCTATTGAGGCGGTTGGCCAGTGCGGGCAGCTTTTGCAGGAGCAAACCGGCGGCAGCGCCCAGCAAAAAGAGCAGGAGCGTGGCCATAACAAGGGGGGACAACATCAGCGAACGCCCTCTGTGGTGGATAAATCGGATGCAGGGAGCGCCGTGGCGGGCGCCGAGAAGGCACAGGCCCCTTGCGGGTTGGTGTCGGCCGCTTGCTGGCGACGGATACGGGCGGCGCGCTCGGTGTCACCG
>NZ_JRGK01000162.1 GCF_000764645.1 Aeromonas finlandensis | reverse complement strand
TGGCAACATTGAGGTGTTGGCAGTTGAGGCTGGGGCAAAAGTTAAAATGCTCTGATTCATACTTTCCCCCCCCGTGAAATGATGTGAACTGTTACCCAACAGAGCATTATCACGTGGCAACGTGAATGAAGTCACTGGTTTTCTCAATTCAATTCTGCTTGTGTGAACGTCATCACCATTTAAAATGCAAAAATTAGGTGCGGAATGACGGTTCTACATTGACCGAGTCCATTCATCAATCATATCAGCCCAGTCCTGCAACATCGCAGTGCGCTGCTCGCGATATTCAGCCTTGTTATATACAGCTCTCACGCCCTTTTGCTCATGAGCAAGGCATTTCTCGATCCAATCAGTGTTATAGCCAGCTTCATGTAGCAGGGTGCTAGCCGTGCGTCTCAAGTCATGGGGACCAAATTTGGCGAGCGGCTTGCCTTCTTTCTGTACCAGTGTGTAGGTCATGGTCATCACCCGATTCAGGGTGGCACTGCTCATAGGCAAATCTGAGTCGTAACGGGATGGCAGTATATAGTCAGAGCCACCAGAGAAGGTCTTCAATGCGATCAGGATGTCTAGGGCTTGTCTGGATAGAAACACTAGGTGGGGTGTCCGTCGCTTCATCCGCTCTTTTGGGATGGTCCAAAGCGCCTCGCTGAAATTGATCTCGTTCCAGGTGGCATTGGTCAGCTCACTTTTGCGCACCATGGTCAAAAGCAGCAACTTTACCGCCGCACGGATGGAGGGTGATGTACCTATCCGCCCCATAAATTCATACATAAGCCGGATTTCTGCAGGCGACAATGTTCGATCTCGTGGCTCAAATCTGGCAATGCTCGTTGGTCTAACAAGGTCAGCTGGGTTATCAACTTTCTGTCCTCGCTCGATGGCCCAACGATAAATCTGCAGCACTATGTCACGGGTATGAACAGCCGTTGCAGGAGCCCCTCGCTCCACAATGGCATCTGTCAGCATGCGCAAATCTTCATGGGTGATCTCGGTCAGCTTCTGGTTGCCAAATTTCGTTTCCAACTCCCGTGCATAGACTGAGCGACGCATATCACGGGTGGAGTCGGCCATCTGGTAACCACGCAACCATTTTTCAGCCCAAGCACCAAATGTTTCAGCATCTTTTACCCGAGCCTTTTTACGGGCCTTCTCCTTAGCCGGAGACTTACCGTCGGCCACCATCCGCTTGGCTTCATTCAGCCGCTCGCGGGCTTCAGCCAAGCTGATACCACCGACACCGTAGCGGCCAAAGGTGATCGTCTCTTGCCTACCATTGATCGAGTAGTTGTAACGGAACGAGACCGAACCGGCGGGGGTAACGGCTACATAAAGGCCATCCCGGTCATTCACCTTGTAAAGTTTGTCCCTCGGCTTGAGGTTGCGTAGCTTGGTATCAGTCAGCAAAAGTCTTATCCTTCCTCGAATCCGATACCATGCCAAAAAATCACCCAGAAACTAGGTAATAACAACAATAAAAACAGTTACTTAAAGAAAATAAATACCATGAACATATAGGATCAAGCAGCATGGTATCGGCTATCACTCATGGCATCATGCCTCGATAATACCACCTTGAATGCCATCCTCAAGTGGTGCTTACCTCTGCCATCCGTTGCCAGACCATGCCAAACACAAAAACAAAAAAGCCCATGTAAACATGGGCTTAAGTGTCTATTCATGCCGATTGGTACCAGCTGATGCCTAACGGGTGATCATTCCCATTCGATAGTTGCAGGCGGCTTGCCAGAGACGTCGTACACCACGCGGGAGATACCGTTGATCTCGTTGATGATGCGATTCGATACGTGACCGAGGAAATCGTACGGCAGGTGAGCCCAGTGGGCGGTCATAAAGTCGATGGTTTCGACGGCGCGCAGGGCAATAACCCAATCATATTTGCGGCCATCGCCCATGACGCCGACGGAACGCACCGGCAGGAACACGGCGAACGCCTGGCTGACCTGGTTGTAGAGGTCGGCTTTGCGCAGCTCTTCGATAAAGACCGCATCGGCTTTGCGCAGCAGATCGCAGTACTCTTTCTTCACTTCGCCAAGGACGCGCACGCCCAGACCCGGGCCCGGGAACGGGTGACGGTAGAGCATGTCGTAGGGCAGACCCAGCTCCAGACCGACACGGCGCACCTCGTCTTTGAACAGCTCGCGCAGCGGCTCGACCAGACCCATCTTCATCTCGTCCGGCAGGCCGCCGACGTTGTGGTGAGACTTGATGACGTGGGCTTTGCCGGTCTTGCTGGCGGCAGATTCGATCACATCCGGATAGATGGTGCCTTGGGCCAACCAGCGAGCATTTTTCAGCTTCTTGGCTTCGTCGTCGAACACTTCGACAAAGACGCGGCCGATGATCTTGCGCTTGGCTTCCGGCTCATCCTCACCCGCCAGAGCAGAGAGGAAGCGCTCTTCGGCTTCAACCTTGATGATGTTGAGACCGAAGTGGTCACCGAACATCTCCATCACCTGCTCGCCTTCGTTCAGACGCAGCAGACCGTTGTCCACGAAGACGCAGGTCAGGCGATCGCCGATGGCGCGATGCACCAGCATGGCGACCACGGAGGAGTCGACACCGCCGGAGAGGCCGAGGATCACTTCGTCGTCACCCACTTGCTCGCGGATGCGGGCAACGGCGTCGTCGATGATGGTGGCGGGGGTCCAGAGGCATTCGCAGCCACAGATGTCTTTAACGAAGTGCTCCAGCATGCGGGCACCCTGACGGGTGTGGGTCACTTCCGGGTGGAACTGCACGCCGTAGAAGCGCTTGGCTTCATTGGCCATGGCCGCGTGGGGGCAGGTCGGGGTGCTGGCGATGGTGGTGAAGTCAGCCGGGATAGAAGTGACCTTGTCACCGTGGCTCATCCAGACATCCAGCAGGGCGTTGCCGTTGTCGGCGATGGCATCTTCGATGTTGCGCAGCAGCGCGCTGGTCTTGCCGGATTCGCCCAGCACTTCGACCTTGGCGTAACCGAATTCACGCTCGGTGGAGGATTGCACCTTGCCACCCAGCTGCTCGGCCATGGTCTGCATGCCGTAGCAGATGCCGAACACCGGTACACCGGCGTTGAACACGTACTCGGGGGCGCGCGGGCTACCCGCTTCGGTCACGGACTCCGGACCGCCGGAGAGGATGATGCCGTTGGGGTTGAATTCGCGGATCTGCTCTTCGGTCACATCCCAGGCCCACAGTTCGCAGTAAACACCGATCTCGCGCACACGGCGGGCAATCAGCTGGGTGTACTGGGAACCGAAGTCGAGGATAAGGATACGGTGCTGGTGAATGTCTTTAGTCATTTTATTCCTGCATCAGGCTGATGTTGTAACAAAAAGCATGGGGATAAAAACGGTGTCAAAACGGGGCCGCAGCCCCGTCTTGTATCAGCCCATCCGATAGTTGGGGGCTTCTTTGGTAATGGTCACATCGTGGACGTGGGACTCTTTCATCCCGGCGCCGGAGATGCGCACGAACTCTGCCTTGGTGCGCATGTCGTCGATGGTGGCGCTGCCGGTCAACCCCATGGAGGAGCGCAGGCCGCCCATCTGCTGGTGAATGATCTCTTTGAGGCGGCCCTTGTACGGCACGCGACCTTCGATGCCTTCCGGCACCAGCTTGTCAGCGGCGTTGTCGGTCTGGAAGTAGCGGTCGCTGGAGCCCTTGGACATGGCGCCCAGAGAACCCATACCACGATAGGATTTGAAGGAGCGACCCTGATAGAGCTCGATCTCGCCCGGCGCTTCTTCAGTACCGGCGAACATGGAACCCACCATGACGCAGCTGGCGCCCGCGGCGATGGCCTTGGCGATGTCGCCGGAAAAGCGGATACCGCCATCGGCAATCACCGGAATACCGGTGCCTTCCAGCGCGTCAACGGCGTCGGAAATGGCAGTGATCTGGGGGACACCGACACCGGTGACGATACGGGTAGTACAGATGGAGCCCGGGCCGATACCGACCTTGACCGCATTGACACCGGCAGCAGCCAGCGCCTTGGCACCGGCACCGGTCGCCACGTTGCCACCGATGATCTGCAGATCCGGATAGGCGTCGCGGGTAGCCTTGATGCGATCCAGCACACCCTGGGAGTGGCCGTGGGAGGAGTCGATCAGCAGCACGTCAACACCGGCTTCCACCAGCGCAGCGACACGCTCTTCGTTACCGGCACCGGCACCGACCGCGGCACCCACGCGCAGACGACCCTTGTCATCTTTACAGGCGTGCGGCTTGCGCTCGGCTTTCTGGAAATCTTTAACGGTGATCATGCCCTTGAGTTTGAAGTCGGCGTTCACCACCAGCACTTTTTCGATACGGTGCTTTTGCATCAGGGCAACCACCTCTTCGCGAGGGGCCCCTTCACGCACGGTGACCAGGCGATCTTTCTGGGTCATGATCTGTTCAACGGTCTGGGAGAGATCAATCACGAAGCGCACGTCACGACCGGTGATGATACCGACCAGTACGTTGCCGTCAGTCACCACAGGGTAACCGGCGAAGCCATTCTTGTGGCTCAGCTCCTTGATCTGGGCAATGGTCATGTCGGGGCGTACGGTGACAGGGTCGGTGACCACGCCGCTTTCGTACTTCTTGACCTTGCGCACTTCGGCAGCCTGCTGCTCGATGGACATGTTCTTGTGGATAAAGCCGATACCGCCTTCCTGGGCCAGTGCGATAGCCAGACGGGCATCGGTTACTGTGTCCATTGCAGCGGAGATCATAGGGATGTTCAGGCTGATGGTGGAGGTCAGCTTGGTACGCAGATCGGCAGTATTGGGAAGAACTTCGGAGTGGGCGGGAACCAACAGTACATCGTCGAAGGTTAACGCTTCTTTGGCAATCCTGAGCATGGCAATATCTCACCGTTGAGGAAGTGGGGGTGTAAAATATTGCCGACGAAGTTTACTCACCGATTGGTCACTGGTAAAGAAGTTTTTTGAATTTTTTATGGGGTAGCCCCCTTTTAGCGCGCCAAGAGGCTAAAAACCCAAGATTTTCTCTTTAAAAATGACCGTTTTGTGGCAAAAGAATTGAGTGAATGGGGTCTTATGCAAAAAAGCTCCTGCTCCCTTTTTCCAGCCAGCAG
>NZ_JRGK01000161.1 GCF_000764645.1 Aeromonas finlandensis | reverse complement strand
CCCTCAGACGGCTAAATGACCTTTCCTGCCAGTAAAAACCGCCGTTCAGCCCCTTTCATTGCCAACCAGCAGTTGGCAATAACACCTAAAAATCGCCGATTGCAAACCAGCATTCAGACCATTTTTGCCCCTGCAGCCCCTGCAGATCCCCATTTCCGATCCGGGTTTGATCCCTGTCATGCCACCTTCATAAACGTGCGCTTGCTCGCGGTTAGCCCGCGCCAGCGCAGCTAGAATCAAGGGAGATAGGCGGCCCCAGGGCCCGAGGAGGTTATCATGATCGAGTACACCAGCAAGCGCATCGTCTGCCCCCACTGCGGGCACCATACCCGGGTCGAGCTGGATGCTAGCCAAGGTGATCAGGAGTTCTACGAAGATTGCATGGCCTGTTGCAATCCGATCCACCTGCGGCTTCACCGCGACGAAGCCCGCGACCGCCTGCAACTCTTTGTGGATGCCGACAACGAACAGATGTTTTGACTGTGAGTCACAAAAGGCCGAGCAGATGTTGTGGCTGCAAGTCACAACAGGCCAAGCAGATATTGTGGCTGCGAGTCACAACAGGCCGAGCAGATGTTGTGACTGCAAGTCACAAAAGGCCGAGCAGATGTTGTGACTGCAAGTCACAACAGGCCGAGCAGATGTTGTGGCTGCAAGGCACAGAAAACCGAGCAATGTTTTCACCACGTAAATAACAAGGGCCTGCACATAGCAGGCCCTTGCTTATGGAGCGCTTGAAACCGCACCGTTTGCCCTTCACTTACCCCCGCGCGCCGCCAGCACCCGCTCCACGGTATCGACGATGGCCTGGGTCTGGGGATCGATCTCGATATTGGTCTGCCAGCCAGCCTTGACCCAACCCAGATTGGTACGGGCCAGGGTCTCGGGGATCAGGTGCACGCAAAACGCCTGCTCGCGCACCTCACCGATGGTCAGGCTGATGCCATCGATACCGATGTACCCCTTGGTCAGCACATATTTCATCAGCTCGGGGGCGAGGCGATACCACACCTGACGGTTGTTGGGGGTGTCGATCACCGAGGTGACCTCTGCCATGCCGATGATATGGCCAGACATGGCGTGGCCGCCGATCTCGTCGCCAAAGCGGGCAGCCCGCTCCACATTGACCTTGTCACCCAGCTGCAACAGGCCGAGGTTGGTGAGGCGCAGGGTCTCCTGCATCAGATCGAAGCTGACCAGCTCCCCCTCGACCCGGGTCACGGTGAGACAGCAGCCGTTGTGGGCCACCGAGGCACCGAGGGCCAGCCCTTCGCCCCACTCTCGGCTGGGCATACGGATCACATGGGTACGGAAGTTGGATTGCTCCTCGATGGCCACCAGTTCGGCGGTCCCCTGCACTATGCCAGTGAACATCTCTCGTCTCCTGCTACGGCAAAAAGGGCAGGTTAACCTCGGGCAGAGGGTGAGACAAGGGTACAGGCTGACAAGCTTGCGCCCGATCGCTATAGTGACGCCGTTCACATCCGGGTAAACAAGGAAAAAAGAAATGCAGGTATATCAATGCTGTGAAGCTATTCGCATCGCCTATAACCAGATTGGCTCCGGCGAGCAGGGCTATGTGCCAAACGCCATCGCCGCCACCATCCGCGCCCTCAACGCCGTCGCCGCCGATGAGCGCGTGCCTGCCGAACTGCGCGAACAGGCTGCCTATGCTGCCGCCAACCTGCTGATCAGCGATCACGAAGACGCCTGATCCTGCCCCTCGGGGCGGCAACTATTTCGTCCTGGATGAATTTCAGGCTAGAATGCCTCCCCCACCCTTTGCACTTTCGTCCGAAAGTGCAAAGGCTCTTCCCGATTTCCGCTCTTTTTTACTCTTATCTGATCCACTCGGAGGTGTCAGTGCAACGTTATTGGTCCGAGGCGAGACAGCTCGTTCGTTTAGCCAGCCCCATTCTGGTCGCCCAAGTGGCCCAGGTCGCCATGAACTTCGTCGATACCGTGATGGCGGGACAGGTGAGTGCAGTCGATCTGGCTGCCGTGTCGGTGGCGTCCAGCTTCTGGCTACCAGTGATCCTGCTGGTGCAGGGGATCATCATGGCGCTGACCCCCATCGTCTCCCAGCTCAATGGTGCCCGTAAACGGGAGGCTATCCGCCCGGCCGTTCATCAAGGCTTCTGGCTGGCGCTGATCGTCACCCCGCTGGCGATGATCGCCCTTTATTACAGCCCGCTGGCGTTGCAGTTCATGGATGTAGAGCCGGTGATGGCGGCCAAGACCACTGGCTATCTGCACGCCATCCTGTGGGGTCTGCCCGCGTTCGTGCTGTTCCAGGTGCTGCGCAACTTCAGTGAGGGGCTCTCCCACACCATGCCCACCATGGTGATCGGCTTTGTCGGGCTGGCGGTCAATATTCCCGCCAACTACATCTTCATTCACGGCCACTTCGGCATGCCGAAACTGGGCGGGGTGGGTTGTGGCGTGGCCACTGCCATCGTGCTGTGGGCCATGCTGCTGGCGATGATCCTCTATGTGAAGCTCTCCCGTCACTTCACCGAGATCCGCCTCTTCTCCCAGCTGGCCCGCCCCAACGGCAGCCGGATCTGGCGACTGTTTCGCCTGGGGTTCCCCATCGCCATGGCCATCTTCTGCGAGGTGACCCTGTTTACCGTGGTGGCACTGATGCTGGCCCCCTTCGGCGCCGAAACGGTGGCGAGCCACCAGATTGCGCTCAACTTCTCCAGCCTGGTCTTTATGCTGCCCCTCTCCATCGGGGTGGGTGTCACCATCCGGGTCGGTCACAGCATCGGTGAAGGGCAACCCCATCACGCCCGGGTGGCGGCTCGCACCGGTTTGATGCTGGGGATGGCCATCGCCGCCGGCACTGCCGCTCTGACGGTGCTGCTGCGCGAGCAGATCGCCTTTATCTATACCGATGATCAGCAGGTGATCGCCCTGGCGGCCATCTTGCTGTTCTTCGCGGCCATCTATCAGATCTCCGACTCGGTACAGGTGGTCGCAGCCGCTGCGCTGCGCGGTTACAAGGATACCCAGGCGATCTTCTACGTCACCATCGTCGCCTACTGGGGACTGGGGCTGCCCACCGGCATGATCCTGGGTCTCACCGACTGGCTGGTACCGCGGATGGGGCCCCAGGGCTTCTGGATCGGCTTTATCGTCGGCCTCACCAGTGCTGCCCTGATGCTGGGGGCGAGATTGCGCTACATCTACGGCCGCTTCGCCACTCCGGAGGCCTGCACCTCCCTGTCGCGGGCCCAGTAACAGGGCTTGGTAAGCGACAACTCGCCTGCAAAATCAACAGGCTGCGCAAGAACTGGGCAAACAGTCTCCTTTGTGCATATGGCCTGTTGACAGCCTAGGGGGGCATGGGTAGTATGCCGACCACGTCAGCAGCGCTGGCGTAGTGAAGTAAGAGAAAGTGGGTTTATAGCTCAGTTGGTTAGAGCACTACCTTGACATGGTAGGGGTCGTTGGTTCGAATCCAATTAAACCCACCACTTCT
>NZ_JRGK01000160.1 GCF_000764645.1 Aeromonas finlandensis | reverse complement strand
CTGCTTGAGAGCCCAAGAGATCGCCTGGCTCTTGCTGCTCGCCCCCAACTTCTCGGTTATACGTTCCAGATGAAAGGTGACTGTCCGAGGGGTAATACCCAGGATTTGAGCGATATCACTGACTTGCTTCCCTTCAGCCGCCCACTGACAGACCTCTAACTCCCGCAAGCTCAAAGGGACACGAAGTGGCATGGCTGACGTACACACCCGAACGACAGCTTCGAAGACGTGGCTTGATAGCCAACTCAGAAATGGGATCGCGCTGAGCCATTGATGTTCAGTACGTGGTGTACGTGTGATGAGACCACTACAGTCTTTTATGGCTGGCATCAGGGGCGGCTATGAAGAATTTGGTGGTGATCGTGGTGCTGGCTACCGGAATCGAACTGGTGACCTACTGATTACAAGTCAGTTGCTCTACCTACTGAGCTAAGCCAGCATCATATGCATGCTAAAGGATGTTTTGAATCATGTCATTAGAGCTGACCTCAGTCATGCGACAGATCATTACCGAATATTCCTGGTTCGTAACGACGAGAGCTGGCACTAATTAGCCACGAAGCACGTAAACAGAAAGGCCACACCGTGAGGGCATGGCCTTGTCTATTTAGTTAGATGAGGAATTCATCCAACTGACGACCTTGCTCGAGTTGCTCAGCCAGAAACTTGGGTGTACGGCCCTGGCCGGTCCAGGTTTTCTCTACGCCATTCTCAACGTAACGGTATTTCGGGGGACGCGGTGATCGTTTAGCTTTAGCCGCAGTCGCTGCTGGGGCACTGCCTACCAACGCAGTCGGATCAATCCCAGCTTGAGCCAACATTGCTTGGAACTCAGCTAGGGAAGGTGCGAACAAGTGGGTCGTACCTTCCCCAGGTCTGCGACCGCATGCTCGGGTGTATCACGTTGTTGCAGCTCATCAATAACGGTGTGGCGGAACCCATAGGTGGTAGGTCGTTGCCCCGCCACAAATCCCAGTTTCCCCTGGTAGCGGGAGAAGCAGCACTCGAAATTTTTGGTCCATTCGCCAAACGCCCCTGTAGCCGTACAACTGAACAGCTGCACATGGCCCTGCCTACGCCGCAATTCGACATAATGCAGGAATCCCAGTGCAATCAACCTGCTGTGTATGGGTACGAGTCGTCGGCTGTTGCCGGTTTTGATCGACTGTGCCTCTCCCTCGTCGGTAATGCTGAGGCAGGCGATATTATCCTGGGTCATCACATCACTGACACGTAGCTGACAGATCTCCGCAGGCCGTGCGCCAGTGTGTAGCAGTACCAGAGGTATCCAGAAATCATCTACGTTGTTGTACGCGTGTTGGGTGAAGCTCTCAGAGCTGAACAGGGTCTTGAGCTGGAGGCGCTCCCAGCGCTGTCGTGGGGTAGGCTGCGCACATCTGATTTTGACCTGATCAAATGGATTTTTGGCCGTATATTCCATCTGCACAGCAAAGTACAGCATCTGCGCACAAGCACTCCGGTATTCACTGATCGTTTTTGCCTTTAGCAACCTCTCCGTCGAGAGATTACGCACAAACAAGTCTACGTGTTGGTATTTCAACGCCTGAACGAAGAAGCCGCCACCAACCGCCTGGATCAGAGCCTCTGTACGAGTCTGGAGCTGTTGGATCGAGCGTTGCGAAATGTTGTCCTGCGATTTACGCTCCAGAAACTCAGCCTGCAACTGGCTCATGGTCCTGGGCATTGTACCAGCTGGTTCAAGATGCTGGCGCGGTACAAGAGGCGGCTGTACTTGCGATGCCCTCATTGGAGAGTCGCAGCAGGATGCTGCTGACACGTCATCGGGCTGACTATAAGTAAGTGGAGACGACTGAATAAGCCCGTTAGCAGAGGAAAGCAGTTGTTGGCGTAAGCGAGCCAGATCCGGCGCGATAAGGTCTCGAAAACGGGTCGTCGGCTGATGACTGTCAGCCTTCAAGAGAGCGGGTAATCTGCCCATCATTATCTTGATGCCATGTGCTGCAACCAGATTGCGAAGTGTGGCTTCACTGCGATCTTTGGTGAGCAGGGAGACTCTGATCTCTAGGGGGCAGCCCAACAGGCGAAGGGATTGGGGAAACGGAATGCGGGTGTAGTAGTTCCCGTTTCGGTTTTTCAGCAGGTAGCTCGGCATGATCGTGACACCTCATAGTGACACTGGCCTTTTCGCGCCTCCAGAAACGAAAAAACCCCATGAAATTCATGGGGTTGATTCACATTCAATTTGGCGGTGAGGGAGGGATTCGAACCCTCGATACGTTGCCGTATACACACTTTCCAGGCGTGCTCCTTCAGCCACTCGGACACCTCACCAAATTTTGGTCTGTGGTTTAACGTGTTCAGCCAACACGGCATTCGCTGCGCTGTTGCGCTGGAACGGGGCGTAATTTAGGGGAAAGCCCCGCCCGCGTCAACGGCTTTTTTCACATGGCGAACTGTTCGAACACTTAATGCACAGATTCCGGTGCAACCTGGATTTCCGGCAGGTTGAGGAAGCCGGAACGTTCGCATTCGGCAACCAGTTCGTGGGTGGCAGCGATGGTGCTTTGCACGAACAGCAGGAACTGCTCGACGCTGAGTCCGGCCTTGGTAAAGACGGTGTGGCCGACAACCAGCCGCGGCAGGTTGTCATCGATGATATCGAGAAACACCTTGAGGGAGGGGTACTGCATATTGAGTCTGCCCAGTTCAGCGACCAGCGGCAGCATTGCGGAGGGGCGCACTTCCAGCTCGGAGGAGAACAGCAGGCCTTCCTCTTCCACGAAGATCCGGCTCTCCTGAATACCATCGACCGACTGCAAAGAGACAATGTGGATACCGTGACACTGGTCGCAGACATAGTGCTCGATACGAGCCTGTTGCAACCAACGCATTATCATTTCGGAGCTGGGGATATTCATCATTTCCACGACAAGATTGGGATCAAGGGGCGCAGTCTAAACCAATTTTCCGGCAACCAAAAGCACGCCAGGCCAATAACCGCGCAGCTTGCTTCTTTTTGGCAAGCGCTATGCATATACTCAGCCAAATCCACGACGACGCTTGCCCCACAGGGGGCCCCATGACCATCCAAGAAAAGTATCGCCTCCATCTGAAATCACTCTCGGATGAGCTGCTCGCCCTGCAAAAACCCATCCGCATTCTGGATGCCATCAAGTGGCCACGCCATCTGCAAGAGCGCTTTCTGGCAAGCGGTGGCAGAGAGCTGCCCGCTATCGACAGGCACTTCTATGATGCCCTCCCCCTTGGCTTCGATCCCCGCAACAAGTATCTGGAGCTCAAGGAGCTGCGGGACCGGATCCGCAGAAAGCTGGGGCCGCAGGACGATCTTGGCCGGATCCTGCAAGAGACAGTCGATCAGTACATGGTGGTGATCGAGATGCTGCGCCAGCGCGGCCAACCCGATTTTCAGCGTTACAGCCAGCTGCTTTATGGCTCCGCCAGCGATCACCTGCGCGGGGATCGCAAGACCCTCAAGGAGCTGGGCTCTCGCCTGTGCGACATCTTCTCCCTGCCCGGTGCACGCCATCTGGTGCGCCCCTACCCCAAGGAGTTCGAAGGAGAAGCGGCGGTAGCCAAACTACAGGGCAAGCTGTCGAGCTACTTCAGTGACGGCACAGTGCAAGTAAAGCTGAGCGATGGCATCGTCTCCGACGCCGCGGCCGGTGGCGACTACATCAAGCTCAACTCCCACGCCCGTTTCTCCGAGCTGGACTTGCAGGTGCTGGAGGTGCACGAGGGGTGGGTTCATGTCGGCACCACCCTCAACGGTCGCCAGCAGCCCTATGCCACCTGGCTGAGCGCAGGCTCGCCGCGGATCACTGCGTGCCAGGAGGGGCTGGCGGTCTTGATTGAGACGCTCACCTTCAGCTCCTTTCCGGATCGGGCCAAGCGCATCTCCGATCGGGTAATGGCCATCGACATGGCCGAGCGGGGCGCCGATTTTATCGAGGTGTTTCAGCACTTCGTACAGCAGGGCACCAGCGAGCACGACGCCTACAAGATCACCCAGCGGGTCTTTCGTGGCGGTATGGTGGGCGGCGGCGCCTGCTTTACCAAGGATCTCTCCTACGTGCGTGGCTATGTGGAGACGGTCAACTTTATCCGCAGCGCCGTGCTGGAAGGGGTGCCGGAGATCCTGCCGATGCTGTTTGTCGGCAAGGTGACGCTGGATGACATTCCGGTGCTCTATCAGCACTATCTGGAGGGGCTGATTGCCGCCCCTCGCTACCTGCCGCCGATGTTTCGCGATCTCACCGGGCTCTACGTCTGGTTCGGTTTTGCCTCCGGCATGTCGCTGGTGGATATCGGCCGGGTACAACACCATTTTCGCCAGCTGTTTCAACGCCTGCCGGTGGCCGACCCCATCATTGCGCCGGTGGATATCGAGATCGACTGAACCACAGCGATACAAGTTGGGGAAAATAAGAAGGGCGCCAGATTGGCGCCCTTCTCGACGATTCAAATATCGCAGCCGACTTACTTGTAGGCCCGACCTTCGAGATAGTGTTTGCGACAGAGCGACACATAGCGATCGTTGCCGCCGATCTCCACCTGTTCGCCATCACGCATCACCTGACCCGCTTCGTTGACCCGGGAGTTCATGTGGGCCTTGTTGCCGCACCAGCAGATGCTTTTCAACTCTTCAAACTTGTCGGCCAGACAGAGCAGATGGTAGGAGCCCGGGAACAGCTCGCCACGAAAATCGGTCTTGAGGCCATAAGCCATCACCGGAATATCCTGCTCATCGACGATGCGGGCCAGCTGGTAGACCTGCTCACGGGTCAGGAACTGGGCCTCGTCCACGATGAAGACATCGATATGTTTCTTTGCATGGCGCTCTTTCACCATTTCAAACAGATCACAGCTGTCGCTGAATACGTCCACCTTCAGTTCAAGGCCAACCCGGGCACTGATCACCCCGACCCCGAAACGGTCATCGATGGCAGGCGTCATCGCCAGAGGATGCATGCCCCGCTCCAGATAGTTGAAGTGCGCCTGAATGAGCTGGGTGGATTTGCCTGAATTCATGGTGGCAAATTTGTAGTGCAGTGAAGCCATGATACTGTTCCGATACTGAATTTATGGGGCGCATGCTAACCAAAGCCCCTGACAAAACCAAGGGGCCCGCGGGCCCCTTGCTCTATAAATGTTACGCGGTTGCCAAAACTGGCCGCGCTTTGGCCTTTTTCAGGTGATAGCTGGTAAACAGCACAAACCAGAGGGCGCTGACGCTAAAACCAGCCAGGCTGGAGTGCATCACACCCATGACCAGGTAACCGATGGCAGCACCGAAGGCGATGGCCAGTGCATAGGGCAGTTGGGTCATCACGTGATCGATGTGATGGCAGCCGGCTCCGGTTGCTGAAAGGATACTGGTGCTGGAGATGGGCGAGCTGTGATCCCCGAACACCGAGCCAGCCAGTACGGCGGCCAGCATCGGCAGCATCAAGCTGATGTCGCTGGCTGCGGCCATGTCACCGGCCAGCGGCAGCATGATACCGAAGGTGCCCCAGCTGGTGCCGGTGGCAAACGCCATGGCACAGGAGAGGATAAAGACCACCGCAGGCAACACTTCGATCGGCAGGTTGCCATTGGCCAGCGAAGCCAGGTACTTACCGGTCTCCACATCACGCACCACGGCACCGATGGTCCAGGCAAACAGCAGAATGTTGATGGCTGGCAGCATGGCCATAACGCCTTGCGGAGCCGCCTTGATCCAGTTCTTGGCGCCCAGCTTCAAACGCATGGCCAGACCGATGGAGACCACCAGACTGCACAGGGCACCGTAGACCAGCGAAGAGCCGACATTGGTGTTTTCGAACGAGCCGAGCACGCTGAACGGCAGCCCTTTCTCGCTCAACACCGCAGCACCGGAATCGATCATGAAATAGATGGTGGCGGCGGTCAGGGTCAGGATCGGCAACACCATGTCGATCATGCCGCCGTTGCTCTCTTCCGGGCTCTCCATATCCAGACCGATGGGGCGGCCCTTGGACTCATCCCACAGCTTGCCTTCCAGCGCCCACTCTTCGTGTTGACGCATCGGACCGATATCGAGTTGGAATGCAATCACCACCAGCACCATGATCAGGGTGAAGACGGCGTAGAGGTTCATCGGGATCATCTCGACAAACGCCGCGATGGGGCTCTGTTCGGTCAGACCGTGGGCCGCCATGATGCCGCCAACCAGGGCGATGATATAGGCGCCCCAAGAGGAGATGGGCATCAGTACGCAAACAGGCGCCGCGGTGGAGTCCAGCAGATAGGCCAGCTTGGCACGAGAGATCTGGAAGCGGTCGGTCACCGGACGGCAGATGGCCCCCACCGACAGGCTGTGGAAGAAGTCATCGATAAAGAAGGCAAACACCATCATGCCGGTCAGCGCCTTGGCGCCCTTGCGGGTCTTGGCACGCTTGGCTGCCCACTCGGCAAAAGCACGGGTCGCCCCGGAGACGCTCATCAGGCTGATCAGGCCGCCCAGCAGCAGCATGAACAGCAACATGTTGATGTTGTCACGGTTGAGCGCGCCATCGACCCAGAAAATCTTCAGCACGGTACCCAGCAGATAGTGCAGGGAATCGAGGGGAGAAAACTGGTTGAGCAGCAGACTGCCGGTAAGGATGCCCACACCGAGCGATAGCAGCACACGGCGGGTCATGATCGCCAGGGCGACAGCCAACAGGGGGGGAAGAACGGACCAACCGGAGTCGGCGAAATGACTAATGTCCATGATCTCTTTGCACCTAAAGATTACAGGTGGAGATCTACCGAGAGGATCTAAAGAAACAAAACCTATGGGGAGGTTATACTCCTCAGCCCCTTCAGGTAGCGCTCCATAGTGGATGACTATGGCAGTCCTGCACCTATTAGATGCAGAACCAGCAGCCCGGTATGATGGCCTGGCCACTTCGGCGCTGACTCCTTTCCTTGTGCATCGCAGGCATCACCCTCCGCACAAATACTCATAGGCAGCGCGCCTCTACTTAAAGGTATTCGCGGGACATTTTATCGAGATGGCAGCTTATAGCAAGTTTTTTGATTAAATAGTCATGATAAACATATCAACGTCGGAAAATGGTAGTCAAATGATGCAGCAACACCAGTTTTGACGCTATTTTCACCTATCATGGTTTCGTTGGTATCCAAGCCTCATAGATAAATGCCTGTGATGGAATATCCATGGCAAGGGACTCCCATCCAATATAATATTTTGCACTTCTTGACTTATTTAAATTGCCACGCAAGAATCAGGAGGAACTCAATATTTCCCCTCTGACTCGACGTGGTAAATCCTATGAATGAATTTTTAAAGGTACTGCTTAATATCCGCAGTCTGCGTGCTACCTGCCGCGAACTTTCTCTGGAACAACTGGAAGAGGCACTGGAAAAATTTTCAGCTATCGTCGCCGAACGTCAACAGGATGAATCTGCTGAGCGTCAAGCTCGCGAAGAGCATCAGCGGAAAATTAACGAATATAGCGAAATGCTGAAAGCCGCCGGTATTGACCCTGCAGAATTGGTGAGCGTTGTCGCCACCGCTCCGGGCAAATCAGAAAAAGCTAAACGTGCGCCACGTCCGGCCAAATATCGCTATCAGGATAATGGCGTAGAGAAAACCTGGACCGGCCAGGGCCGTATGCCCTCGGCGATTGCCAGCGCAGTGGCCGCAGGCAAATCACTGGAAGATTTTGCTATCTGATCCCACTTGCTTTGCTAATAAAAAACCTCGCCAAGGCGAGGTTTTTTATTGCAGCTTAAATGTGAAATATCAGATAGCCGATTGCGGGCGATCTGCTGCCTTGACCCACAACACTTCACGCGCCCCTGCCACGCAGATGAGGTAGCGGGCGACGGTAAAGAACCAGTCACTCATCCGGTTCAGATAGGGCAGAACCTCGGGATTGACCCGCTCTTCACGGCTCAATGTCAGCAGCAAGCGCTCGCAATGACGCACCAGGGTACGCACCACATGGGCTTGCGCCGCCGCACGGGAACCACCGGGCAATATAAATTGGCGCAGCGGTGGCAATGGCTCGCTATAACGATCTATCTGCTGTTCAAGGCGAGTGGTCCAGGCGGCATTAACCTGCCAAATTGATTCATTCTGGGCGTCGCTGGAGAATGCCAACTCCCCCCCCAGATCAAACAACTCCTGTTGCAACAGTTGCAAGTCAGCCAATAAACCGACCTCTTGCGACGGCACTTCACAAATCAGCAAGCCAATATGGGAGTTAAGTTCATCGATATAACCGTAGGTCTCGACCCGCAAATGATCCTTGGGCAATTGGATACCATCGGCCAGCCGGGTCATGCCCTTGTCGCCCTGCCTCGTATATATTCTCATACCGACATCCTGTTAATAATGGGAATAATCATTGACTCAAGTCCATTGAGCTTGATCTCGTAAGCCAGTGCCAGCGTCTGGCCCAATTTACCCGCCGGAAAACCGCTGCGGGCCATCCACACCAGATAGGGCTCTGGAATATCGATGATACGCCGCCCCTGATATTTGCCGTAAGGCATCTTGTTGGTCAGGTTCAGCAGTACCTGCTCGTCGGACAACCAATCCATATTAATCGATATCCAGATATTTATGAGTCTGGATTGAGAGTCGCCAGTTACGCGCGATACAGGTTTCCATCGCCAATTGGGTGGCCCGTGGTTTCTGGCTAATCGGCTGCAAGGCAATGACCACATCCGGGCGCAGAGTCGCGGTAGCGAGCAGCGCATCCAGCTCTTCGATATGGTGCTCGGTCGCCACCGGATGCTTGATCTCGTTGGCCCGCGCCAGCGCAGAGACCAGCACAGGCAGCCCCCCTTTCATGCCTATTTTGGGCGAAACCGTGACCCAGGTCTGCTCATGGGTCTTGATCTCGCTGGTACCACTGGTTTCAATCTGCACCTGATAACCCGCCGCCAGCAGCGCTGACGAGAGTTCATGCAGATCGTAAAGGCAGGGCTCGCCACCGGTGATCACCACATGGCGGGCCCGATAACCCAACTCGGCAAAGCTCTTGATGATCTGCTCGGTGCTGAGTTTGCTCCAGCAATCGGATTCGTTGGAACGATCCAGCACCACCTCTTTACCCACTTCACGAGCCGGCTCAACAACCCAGGTATGGCGGGTATCGCACCAGGGGCAGCCCACCGGGCAACCCTGCAGGCGAACAAAGATGGCGGGCAGGCCGGTAAAGATGCCCTCCCCCTGGATGGTCTGGAAAATCTCGTTAATTGGGTAGTACATCTCGATCACGGCTTGTTGTAAAAGTCGCGGATTATACCCCAAGCCACGGCAAGACGCAGGCTCACTCTACG
>NZ_JRGK01000016.1 GCF_000764645.1 Aeromonas finlandensis | reverse complement strand
TTCATTAGCCTGCTCGATAAACAGTCGGGTGAGCTGCCGATATTTATCCGGGTCACAATCTGACTCGCTGTAAAAACGCTGATATTTGCTCTCTTGCGAGATGGCGACAAAAGCCGCTTCATCCGCTGGCTGCATATCGCGCAGGATAAGACGGTTGGTTTCAAGCTTGAACATAACTTCCTTGTTAATCTCAGAGGTGGGTATCAAGTGCCGTAGGGTGCAATGAACGAAGTGAATTGCACCGCTTATATGGTTACAGAAAGTGTAATGATTGGAAGGTAGAGGTGATGACGTGAATATTCGAATACGCTTCGCTATTGAAACCAATGTCCCTTGAGCAACAAGGTCACTATACAGTCCAATCTACCAAGTGTTCAGCATTCAATATAACATTTTTCACCGTAGGCATAAGGATCATCTCTCCAGCAACAATCGTGAAGCTAAATCGGTACTCCTTTTCTGTGGAGAAAGATGGCGGCTTAACAAAAGCCATATCTGAAATTTTTTTCATAAAGTGTTCTATCGTAAAGTCGCTGGTATCAGATATATGAATTTCACGACTTAAGTAAGACACGGGTTCATGTCGGCAGTAAATTGACAAATTTTCTAATGATATATTTGGATCGACAATGTGATTACCTGAGTGACGTCCGGAGAGAATGCGATTACGGAGTAGTTTTGAAAGTTCAATTCCAAGGCTATGAGTTTTTGATGCTGTCATATACCAACAATCATCGTAATTTGGAAATAATCCAACAGCATCTCGCTTTTTTCTAACGCGTGATACGCAAAAAATGAATCCGTTAAGAGCTTCTCGATGGATTTTTGCTCGAGTGTCTCGTATCTTGAGTGATTTTTCTGTACATTCAATAATATGAAGATTTTCTATAGCAGCGCTCATGCTCCCCATTATTCTTGGTTGGTTCTCATCTCCTCCTACACTGATTGCTCCCTGTAGGATGAAATTGAACCATTTAGGCTCAATCTCAACTGTTCCGTCAAAATTGAGTACAAAAAAGTGTTTACCTTCACCATCATCGACGATTTGATCACTTTCTATATCTCTATACTCATATAACGTACCCAGCTTTATTGTTTTTCCGGTTTTCAAATTGTCTTTTTTGTAGCAGTTTTTTGCTAGAAGCATCCTCATTACTCCGTTTTAAATTTATCTCGTATGTTGGGCCAAACATCGTAGGTTGGTGCTGAACGAAGTGAAGCCCAACGTTCGACAATATCCAAATTGCTTACATCGACTTCAGTCGCCCCTGAAAATGGCGGTAAACATCGTCGTTATTAAAGCCATCCACATTCTGGCTGGAGAAAATAAGCGGGGTCGCGCCTTGCGCCAGCGCCAGTTTTTGCGCTTCAACCACCAGCGTATTGATCAGTACCATGCCGGAGATGGAAGAGAAGGCGCCGGTGACGCGCTCATTGACTTCGCACAGGCCGTCGCCCGGCGGTACGCAGTTGTCCAGTATCAGATCGGCCAGATCCATCAACTTCTGGCCCGATGGGTGGCGGCTCGGGTTTTGTGCCGATTGCTCAACCGATGTAATCGCGATCACTTTGTGGCCGCGCTCCCTGGCGAGCTGGGCCCACTCGATGGGCAGGGCATTGCGTCCTGAGTTGGAGATCACCACCATCAGATCCCCCGGCGCAATGGGTTGCTCATCCCACAGGATGGCGGCAAGCCCCGGCAGCTTCTCCAGCGCTGAGCTGCGCAGGGCGCCATCGGCGGTAGTGACGGTAGAGTCGAGCACTGCGTTGATATTGCCAAGGCCGCCAGCACGGATAAACCCCTCCAGCCCGACCATATGGGAGTGCCCGGTGCCGAGCATATGGATCATCTTGTTATGGACGATGGCCTCGCTAAACCAGTGGGCCGCCTGCCGGATCCCGGCTTCGTTCTGGCTGACCATGGTAGCGATGCGCGCGTGCAGTTTTTCGACGTACTCAAACATAACGGGTTGGAATTCCTTCGCTGTTGATTGTGTGGTTTATGGCATTTGTTATCGCGGCGAGTGGGTGCTGGCCGGTGGCGTTGTCACGGCATCTACGGCAAAAAATACGCTACCGCCCGTGGATTACAGCTTCCAGTCTGCTGCTGTTAACCGGAGATATGACGGGAGGGCATGGTGGCATGATGTGACCCCTCCTAAGCAAGGTTGCCAAGCGGGACATGGTAACTGATGGCGGAGGGGGGAAAAACGGCACGCGGCGAGAAACCGGCCGGGGATCAACAAATGGATGAGCGAGCGCGGTTTATATGTGCAGGGACCGGTTGGCCGTCGTGTATGGATGGGCGCGGCATGGCTCAATACTCGAGAAACTTCTCCCCGCAGCGTTCGCAGATCAGATGTTTTACATGGGTGGCCTGATAGGCGAGGGTCTGACCGAATACCGCATTGGTCAGGCTGCTGGAGCGAAAGGCGTGCCAGAAGGCTTTGCGCGGGTCTTTGGGCATCACATCCTGGCTGTGATCCCGTGGCACCAGCACCACGATATGGCGGGTGCGCTCCCTGCATTTGTCACAGCGATGGATTTCACTCGGCGGGTTCTGGTCGTGCGGGTTGCTCATAAAGAGGCTCGTGAAGAGAGTGCACGCCCATCATATCCATCTCCACTTGGCTCTCAATCTCTGCTTGCTGGCGCAGTGAGCAGGCTCACGTTTTGATGTGCAGTTGGCTAGCGGAAGAAGTGAATTATCAAGGCGCGGGCGTGAGCCCCCGCCGTGATGTAAGGTTCAAGCCGACTCGTGCAGAGTGTTGGCATGGGCAAGCCAGGCTTCTTCGGTGACGATACGTACCGAGTGTCCTTTCTCCTGCAACAACATGGCCTTTTCGATTTTTCTGCCGTATGAGGAGAAGCGCCAATCCCGCGAACTGAGCTCACCGAGGATGAGGTAATCAAGTTTCTGTGTGACCGAGTCTTGGGGAGTTGCACCCAATAGCAGGGCTGTTTCCTCGCATTGTCGACGTGTACCGGAAAGAAACATGCCGGTGAAGCAGACAGTACAGTCATATAGGGTATCTATTTCGGCATCACTGATGGCCATCTTGGTCGCCATACCAGTGACAGCACCCTGCTCGAAGGGATTGCCGATAAACAACATTAATTGTTGCTGCAACTCTTCTCTCTCTGCGGCAGTAATGATGCCATCCAAAAGGATGCGCTCCACCGTCTGATACAGCTGTTTTCCGGGATAGTGGGCCCTCAGCATGCTGTTTTGTTTCATCCACCAACTCAGGTAATGGATCTCGTCATCGGACAGCTGTTGATCTCCAATCAACCCCTGACAGAGCCCCTCGAGTAATAGCTTGTCTGATTCCTCTGAATAGAAGTCGACGCCCGGTAGATGACGATATGTTTCCATCAGACGAGGAAGTGTACTCATAAGGTGGACTTTTTCTTCTTCACACAACTTACCGTCTTGCAGCACATTAGCGACCATTTCCCGTAGCTCACGAAAGATCCAGCTGTTGAGGCTGGTACTCTCTTTGAGCCAAGTATCCAGATAAAGGATCTCCTGCTCATCGATGACACTGTCTGCGACTATGCCATCCAGGATCCCCATCAGATTATTCAACTGCTTGTCGCGGTTGCGTGCTGCATTGTAGTTAGCGACTGGCTGGCCATGACGATTCAATTCACCCATTGCATGATCCCTTGCTGGTTACAAAGAGAGTGGGAACTACCCGTAGAGAGATGGATCGCTGCGGGTGTAACTGATGACTTCATCATATAAAACTTGGCTTCAATCAGGCCAGAAGACTTGCCTGCCATTAGTCACGCATGTGAGCTTTGTCGAAAAATGGTTTCCTGGAAAATTGGAGAGAGATGCCCTTGCTTGCCGATTGGCGGGCCAACTCATGTTTATCTCCTGAGTTGCGGGAACTCAGGCTGACTCCCGCTTTTGCAGATTGGGGGTGATGATATGGCGGTTGGGGGCGAGCTCGGGTTGCTGCATCCGGGTCAACAGCCGCCTTGCCGCCTGACGGCCGATTTCACGGGCCGGTGAGCTGACGAAGGTGAGGGCGGGGGAGGTGAGTTCGGCCTCCGCCACATCGTCAAAGCCGAGCAGCGCCACCTGCTGGCCGATGTAGTTGTCCTTGCCCACGGTGCGCCCGCTCGCCTCCACCCCGTAAATGCCACCGAGTGCCACCTCGGGATAGTGACAGAGCACGGCGGTCACCTTGGGGTGCTGGTGCAGCAGTTGGGCGATGGTGTCGGCGGCGCTGCGCTGGGTGCGTTCGCACTCCAGTACCCACTCCGGTTTGAAGGGGAGGCCATATTGCAGCAGGCTGGCGCAGTAGCCGCCGATGCGCTCGGCGCGGGTGAGGGAGTCGGCCCGTCCGCCGACGTAGGCGATATGGCGGTGGCCCTGTTCGATGAGATAAGTGGTGGCCTGCTTGGCGGCGTGGGTATTGTCTGGGCCGATAAAGTCGACGTCATCCCGATAGTAGGAGCGGGCGGCGCACACCACCGGCAGCTCGGAGTCGAGCAGGGTCTCCAGGGTTTTGGCCGCCGCGCCGCGCACCGGATTGAAGATGATCCCCGCCACCCCCTGCCGTGACAGGGAGTGAATGCTCTGCTGCAATCGCTCCGGGCTGTGGCCGCACTGAGTCAGAAACAGCAGATAGCCCTGCTGCTCCAGCACCTCGCTCACCCCGGCGGTCACTTCGGTATAGAAGGGGTCGGTGATGTCGCGCAGGATCAGCCCCACCAGATTGGACTGCTGGCTGCGCAGGTTGGCGGCGGCGCTGTTGGGCACGTAGTCGAGCTCTTTTATCGCCTGCTGCACCCGCTCGGCGGTGGCGGGGGAGATGCGCCCCTTGCCGTTGAGCACCATGGAGACGGTGGTGACCGATACTCCCGCCCGCTGGGCGACATCGGTGATCTTGGTGGCTTTGGCAGAGAGGGATTTGGGCGACATAGGGCGAACGGACGATGGCATGTTGAGAGCGAGGCCCCAGCATACCTGCTCAGATGCTCAAGTGAAACGTTACATCACCATTGGGCCGATCCGGCTCACAAATTTGGAACCTGCTGCCAGCCAGCCCCCTTATTCTGTGATCCTGTCGGCACTTGTAGTTTGATAAAACGTTTTATCATCCAGCAAAACCTGATGCTGACCCGCGCCTTTGTTTCGAGATTGCTTCGAGATTGCCTCGAGCGGGGGAGGGCAGCCGCAGATATTGCTGTTTATTCACAAGGAGCCGTTTCATGGCCAAGCCTCAAGCCAAATCCACCATCTGGGAGTTCCTGCAGAGCCTCGGCAAGACCTTTATGTTGCCGGTCGCCCTGCTGGCCTTCTCGGGCATCCTGCTCGGTGTCGGCAGCTCGCTCACCAGCGATGCGGTCAAGCAGAGCATGCCCTTTCTCGACAATACCGTGCTGCAACTGCTGTTCCTCTGGATGACCAAGGTGGGGCTGGTGGCCTTTATCTACCTGCCGGTGATGTTTGCGGTGGCCATTCCGCTCGGGCTGGCGCGAGAAGAGAAGGGGGTCGCGGCCTTTGCCGGTTTCGTCGGCTATGCGGCGCTCAACCTCTCCATCAACTTCTACCTCACCGTGGCCAACGTCATCGGTGACGCGGCTGCGGAGAAGGCCTACGGGGTGAAATCCATCCTCGGCATCAGCTCCATCGACACCGGGATTCTGGGGGCCATCATCGTCGGGGTGATCGTCGCCAAGTTGCACGCCCGTTTCTACACCTACAAGATGCCCGATGCGCTCGCCTTCTTCGGCGGCGCCCGCTTCGTGCCCATCATCACTGTATTAGTGCTGGGTGTAGTCGGTCTGGTCGTGCCGTTCGCCTGGCCCTGGTTTGCCGCCGGCATTAACGGTATCGGGGCGCTCATCTCCCACGCTGGCCCCTTTGGCCCCTTCCTGTTCGGTACCGGTGAGCGCCTGCTGCTACCACTCGGTCTGCACCACATTCTGGTGGCGCTGATCCGCTTTACCGAAGCGGGCGGCACCCAGCTGGTATGCGGTCACGAGGTGAGCGGCGCCCTCAATATCTTCTACGCCGAGCTCTCTTGCGCCGACACCACCGGCTTCTCGGTCTCTGCCACCTCTTTCCTCTCTCAGGGCAAGATGCCTGCCTTCCTCGGCGGCCTGCCGGGTGCGGCGCTCGCCATGTATCACTGCGCACGGCCGGAAAATCGCGGCAAGATCAAGGCGCTGCTTGTCTCTGGTGTGGTGGCCTGCGTCATCGGCGGTATCACAGAGCCGCTTGAGTTCCTGTTCCTGTTCGTGGCACCTGTGCTCTACGTCATTCACGCCATCCTGACCGGGCTCGGCTTTATGACCATGGGGCTGCTCGGCGTTACCATCGGCAACACCGACGGCAACCTCATCGATTTTCTGGTGTTCGGCGTGCTGCAAGGCACCGCCACCAAGTGGTATCTGGTGCCGGTCGCGGCCGCCATCTGGTTTGCCATCTACTACAGCGTGTTCCGCTTCGCCATCGTGCGCTTCAACCTGAAAACCCCCGGTCGGGAAATTGAGACCAGCGAAGCTGCCCAGCCCGCAGGCAAGAAGGCAGGCAACAGCGGTTACAACGGTGAAATCATCCTCAACGCCCTGGGCGGTGCCGATAACATCCTCGCGCTCGATAACTGCATTACCCGCCTGCGGATGTCGGTGCAGGACATGAGCCGGGTCGATGACAAGGTATTGAAGGCGAACGGCGCCATCGGGGTGATCAAGCTCGACGAGCATAACCTGCAGGTGGTGATCGGCCCGCAGGTGCATCTGGTGAAAAACCAGCTGCAGAGCCTGATGGGGGCCTGAATCGGCCAATAAAATCCGAACGGGGGGCGCAAGCCCCCCTTGTTTGCCTCTCCCAATATGTCTCCTGTTTATGGAGGGAGAAAATTCATGCACGATATTTATGACTTAGACCGCGTGGTCGACCGCCACGGCACCTACTGTACCCAGTGGGACTATGTAGCCGACCGTTTTGGCCATGCCGACCTGCTCCCCTTTACCATCTCCGACATGGATTTTGAGACAGCCCCCTGCATTCGCCAGACGCTGGCAACCCGCCTTGAGCACGGGGTCTTTGGCTACAGCCGCTGGAATCACGACGACTTCAAGGGGGCGGTGAGCAACTGGTTTGCCAGCCGCTACGGGGCGAGCCTCGACCCCGACACGCTGGTCTATGGCCCCTCGGTCATCTATGTGATTGCCCAGCTGGTGAGCCTCTGGTCGGCGCCGGGGGAGGGGGTGCTGGTGCATACCCCTGCCTACGACGCTTTCGGCAATATGCTGGCCGCCAACGACAGGGTGCTGCTGCCCTGTCCGCTTAAAAAAGAGCAAGGGAGTTACCACATTGACTGGACCAGCTTCGAGCAGCAAGCCGCTCGCCCCGATTGTCGGATTTTGCTGCTCTGCAGCCCCCACAACCCCACCGGCCGGGTCTGGACGCGGGATGAACTCGGCCGGATGGCCGCCATCTGCCAGCGCCACGGAGTCAAGGTGATCTCGGACGACATCCATATGGATGTGAGCTTTGCCCGCTACCTGCCGTGGAGTGAAGTAGCGCCGGATGACCACTGGGCGCTGGTGAGCTCGGGCTCCAAATCCTTCAATATTCCCGCTCTTGGCGGCGCCTACGCTTTTATTGCCAATGCCGAGGCGCGGGCCGCCTATCTGCAGC
>NZ_JRGK01000159.1 GCF_000764645.1 Aeromonas finlandensis | reverse complement strand
CAGCTGGATTGTGATGGGGGATCCGGTCGGTCGCCCCGAGCTGATTGAAGAGCTGCTCTGGCAATTTCGCGAGCGCTGCGACGAGCACGACGCCAATCCGGTCTTTTATCAGGTCTCGGCCCGCTACCTTCCGCTCTATCTTGAGCTGGGACTGATCCCCTTCAAGCTCGGTGAAGAGGCGATGGTCGATCTGACCCGCTTCGATCTGGCGGGCAGCCGGCTGCGCAACCTGCGTCAGAGCCACACCAAGGGCAAACGGGAGGGGCTGACCTTCGAGGTGGTGGAAGCCACTGCCGTTGCCCCCCTGCTGCCGAGGCTGCAAGCCGTCTCCGATGCCTGGATGCAAAACAAGTTGGGCAAAGAGAAGGGCTTCTCGGTCGGCCGATTTGATCCCGACTACCTCACTCTGAGCCCGGCGGCGCTGGTGCGACGCGAGGGGCAGATCGTCGGCTTTGCCAACCTCTGGGTCAGCGACAACAAGGAGAGCCTCTCCATCGATCTGATGCGCTATAGCCTGGATAGCGGCACCGCCCCCATCATGGATTTTCTCTTTGTCGAGCTGCTGTTGTGGGGCAAGGCGCAGGGGTACGCCCGCTTTAATCTGGGAATGGCCCCCATGTCCGGCTTCAATGACCACCCGCTCGGCAGTTACTGGGATCGCCTCGGCAACACCCTGTTTATGCGTGGCAGCCGTTTTTACAACTTTCAGGGGCTCAGACGCTACAAAGAGAAGTTTTCGCCCAGCTGGGAGCCGCGCTACCTGCTCTGCAGCAGCAAGCTGGCACTGCCAAGAACCCTGACTCACCTGATCACCCTGATTAGCCGCGGCCCGCTGGGGCTGATCAAAAAATAGGAGCATGGCCCATGAGAGCCTTGATTTTGCTGTTACTCAGTCTCGTACTGCCCATCTCGTCATTTGCGGCGCAGGCCGCCCCGGTCAAGGATGATCTGAGCCTGATTGAACTGCCGGTTGCCCACCCCTCCGACGCCCCGTTGGTGGTGTTTCTCAGCGGTGATGGCGGCTGGGCGGCCCTCGACAAGGGGCTGAGCGCCCAGTTGCAACAACACGGCATGCCGGTGGTGGGGTGGAGCTCCCTCACCTACTACTGGAAGAAGAAGAGTCCGGAGCAGGTGACTGCCGATCTGGAGCGGATCCTCGACGATTATCAGGCTCGCTGGCAGCGCCCGCGCTGGCTGCTGGTGGGCTTCTCATTTGGTGCCGAGATAGTCCCCTTCGTCATCAACCGACTGCCGGAGCGCTATCGCCAGAGTCTGGAAGGGGCTGTGATGCTCTCCCCCTCCACCAGCTCGGACTTCGAGATCCACGTCAGCGACATGCTCACCCACAAGACTCGCAGCTACCCGACCGAGCCGCAGGTGAAGACCATCCGTGGCCTGCCGATGCTCTGCCTGCAAGGGGCTGACGACGATGATGGCGACCGCCTCTGTCCGCGCCTCAACCAGGCCAACGTCACCACCGTCACGCTACCGGGAGGCCACCATTTTGAAGATGACTACCCCCAGCTCTATCAGGCCATCACCAAGCACATGACGCTCACCACGCCCTGAGCAACGATGAAACAGAGAGGGCGACCATGCGGTCGCCCTCTCTGTTTATCCGGCATAGTTTATCCGGCATATCCTGCCAAGCACTGCTTATTACCACCAGCCCAGCAGATTGCGACCGGTCAGCGCGCCCCACACCAGCGCATTGAGCGCCAGGGCGATGAATACCGCGGCAGAGCCCATGTCCTTGGCCCGACCGGAGAGTTCGTGATGCTCCGGGCCAATCCGGTCGACGACCGCTTCGACGGCAGAGTTGAGGATCTCCACAATCACCACCAGCCAGCTGATGACAATCAGCAGCAAAATCTGGTTAAGGCCGTCGCCAACGAAAAAAGCCAGCGGCATCAGCAACAAAATGAGCAGCAACTCCTGGCGAAAAGCGGCTTCATGCTGCCAGGCCGACGAGAGCCCCTTCATGCTGTAGTGGGTTGCATGAATGATGCGGGTGATCCCTGTTGCACCGGGTTTTGCCATTTTCTTCTCCTTTTTTCACTCTCATCACGTCCCCTGCTGTATAGAAAAGCTGAACGCTAACAAGGGGTATTCGTGACAAATTAAACAAGTAGGGGGATAAAAAAGGGGCGCTTGAGCGCCCCATAGAGGGTTTATTGCACTGTTCTGCACTGGCTGAAGATATCCAGCCCCTGATCGTAGACCGCCGTTTTGACATCCCAGAGCCCCAGCACGGACGAAAAGAGGTTGTCGTGGGAGTAACGGGTATCGGTGGCCTTCTGCTGCAAGCAGCTCATGTCCAACCCCTTCTCTTGGGAGAAGCCGGGAGACATCCAGACCTGCATCGGCACCCGGGTCTGGTCATCGGGCGCAAATTTGTAGGGCGTACCGTGCAGGTAGAGCCCCAGCGCCCCCAGCGACTCACCATGGTCAGAGAGGTAGATCAGCGCTGTGTTGTAGTCCGCCTCGTAGGTTTTCAGTTTGGCAATCAGCTCTGCGATCACGAAATCGGTGTAGCGGATGGTGTTGTCGTAGGTATTGACCAACTCCTCATCCGTACAGTTTTCGATGTCGCTGCGCGGGCAATCCGGCAAGAACTGACGATGGGCATCGGGGTAACGCTTGTAGTAGGTCGGGCCGTGGCTGCCGATCAGGTGGAAACCAACCAGCTTGTCCCCTTTCATCTGCGCCACTTCATCCTCGAGGTTTTGCAGCACGACCTCGTCATAACAGGTGTTTTTATCGCAGAACTGCGGGTGATCCTTGGGTTTGATCTCGATATTGGGCACCCGATCGCACACCCCTTTGCAGCCACCGTCGTTCTCTTTCCAGAACACCGAAACCCCGGTCTTCTGCAATACATCCAGCAGCCCCTCGCTGTTGCGGGCACGATGGTCGTCATACTCCTTGCGACCCATGTTGGAGAACATGCAGGGCACCGACACCGCAGTAGCCGTGCCACAAGAGCGAACGTCCTTGAAGGAGATAACGCCACCGGCCTTGCTGGTAAAGGGGTTGGTCTCTTTCTC
>NZ_JRGK01000158.1 GCF_000764645.1 Aeromonas finlandensis | reverse complement strand
CCAAACAAGTGCTCACTACGGGAATAAGAAGAATGGTCGAGGATAATTTTTTATCGGCTCATGGGATTAATCGCCGTGATTTTATGAAATTGTGTGCCGGGATGGCCGCAACCCTGGGATTAAGTCAGAATGCCGTCGCCAAGATGGCCACCGCGCTCACCAGCCCCGAGCGGCCGCCGGTGATCTGGATTGGGGCACAGGAGTGCACCGGTTGTACCGAATCGCTGCTGCGCGCCACCCACCCCACCATCGAGAACCTGATCCTCAATACCATTTCGCTGGAGTACCACGAGGTGCTCTCGGCGGCTTTTGGTCATCAGGCGGAAGAGAACAAGCACAACGCCATCAAGCGTTATAAAGGCAAGTATGTGCTGGTGGTGGATGGCTCCATTCCGCTTAAAGATGGTGGTGTCTACTGCATGGTGGCCGGTGAGCCTATCGTCGACCATATTCGCCGTGCTGCTGCCGATGCGGCTGCGGTTATCGCCATCGGCTCCTGCTCCGCCTGGGGCGGTGTGCCTGCCAGTGGCGGCAACCCGACCGGTGCCGTCAGTCTCGAAGAAGCCCTCGGCAATATCGGCACCCCGATCATCAATATCCCGGGTTGCCCGCCCAATCCCCACAACTTCCTCACCACGGTTGCCTACTACATCACCTACGGCAAGCTGCCGGCGCTGGATAGCAAGAAGCGTCCGCTGTTTGCCTATGAGCGCCTGATCCATGAGAACTGCGAGCGTCGTCCGCACTTCGACGCAGGGCGTTTTGCCAAGGAGTTTGGTGATGAGGGCCACCGTCAGGGCTGGTGCCTCTACCATCTGGGCTGCAAGGGGCCGGAAACCTACGGCAACTGCTCGACCCTGGAGTTCTGCGATGTGGGCGGCGGCATCTGGCCGGTCGGCATCGGCCACCCCTGCTACGGCTGCAACGAGCAGGGGGTCGGTTTCAGCAAGGGGATCTTCCAGCTTGCCAAGGTAGAGAACCCGACTCCACGGGTGGATAAACCCGATGTGAAGATCCAGGAGGGGGGCTACACCTCGCCCACCGCGACCGGCCTGATCGGTGGTGCCCTCGGGGTGCTGGTGGGGGTGAGTCTGATGACGGTGCGTGAACTCGGTCGCCAGCAGAAGCGCCACGAAGCCGGGCAGCACCCATCACGGGAGGAGTAACCGTGAACAGACGCAATTTCCTCAAATTCGCCTCTGCCAGTGCACTGGCGGCAGGGGCCGCTGTGCCCGGCACTGCACTGGCGGCAGCCAAGAACAAGCCACCCATTCCCGGGGCGCTCGGCATGTTGTATGACTCCACCCTCTGCGTCGGCTGTCAGGCCTGTGTGGCGGAGTGTCAGCGCCTCAACGGCAACCCGTCCAATCCGGAGGGAGCACAGACCTGGTCCACTAACGACAAGCTGACCCCCTACACCAACAACATCATTCAGGTGTGGAAGAGTGGCACGGGTGAGCATAAGGATCAGCTGGTGGATGGCTACGCCTACATCAAAAAGCAGTGCATGCACTGCGTCGATCCCAACTGTGTCTCGGTCTGCCCGGTGCAGGCCCTTAAAAAAGATCCCAAGACCGGCATCGTTCACTACGACCCGAGCGTCTGCACCGGCTGCCGCTACTGCATGGTGGGTTGCCCGTTCGATGTGCCCAAATATGACTACGACAACCCGCTGGGGGCGATCCACAAGTGCGAGCTCTGCAACCAGAAAGGGCTTGAACGGATTGATCAGGGCAAACTGCCTGGCTGTGTCGAGGTGTGCCCCACCGGCGCTGTGATCTTCGGCACCCGCGAGGAGCTGATGGCCGAGGCCAAGCGCCGCCTGCTGGCGAGCCCGGGCAGTGAATATGCCTATCCGCGCCAGACCCTTCAGGCCAACGACCCGTACCTGCACGAAGTGCCCAACTACCAACCTTACGTCTATGGCGAGAAGGAGGGGGGTGGCACCCAGGTGCTGGTACTGGCCGGGGTGCCCTATACCAAGCTCGACATGCCCGATCTGCCGGAGCTCTCCTCCGGTGCCCGCTCCGAGCATATCCAGCACACCCTCTACAAGGGGATGGTGCTGCCCATGGTGGTGCTGACCGGCCTTTCGGTGCTGATCCGCCGCAACACCAAGAATGGTCACGATCACCATGATGATCAGGGAAGTGCGCAGATCAAGGATCAGGGCACTACAAAGGGAGGCAAGGATCATGAGTAATCACAAGGCGTATCCGCTGGGCGGCAAGCTGGTCAGCTGGCCAGTGCTGGTGCTGGCCCCCTTTGCCGTGCTGTGCGGCATGTTGATCTTGAAGCGCCTCGTCTTCGGGCTGGGCTCGGTCACCGACTTGAACGGGGGCTATCCCTGGGGGCTGTGGATCTCGTTCGATCTCTTGATCGGGACCGGTTTCGCCTGTGGCGGTTGGGCGCTGGCCTGGGCGGTTTATGTGTTCAACCGGGGCGAGTACCACCCGCTGGTGCGACCGGCCCTGTTGGCGAGTCTGTTCGGCTACTCGCTGGGGGGCCTCTCCATCACCATCGACGTGGGGCGCTACTGGAACCTGCCGTACTTCTATCTGCCCGGTCACTTCAACACCTCCTCGGTGCTGTTCGAGACGGCGGTCTGCATGACCATCTATATCGGGGTGATGGCGCTGGAGTTTGCGCCCGTGCTGCTGGAGAAGTTCGGCTGGAAGGCGTCACTCATTCGCCTCAACAAGATCATGTTCTTCGTGCTGGCGCTGGGGGCACTGTTGCCCACCATGCACCAATCCTCGATGGGCTCGTTGATGATCGTCGCGGGGGAGAAGATCCATCCGCTCTGGCAAAGCTACGAGCTGCTGCCGGTCTTCTCCTTGCTCACCGCCTTCATCATGGGTTTTTCCATCGTGGTGTTTGAAGGTTCGCTGGTGCAGGCAGGATTGGCGGGGCGGGGACCCAACGAAAAGCCGCTGTTCTACAAGCTGACCCAAGTGATCGATATCTTCCTGATCCTGTTTGTGGCGCTGCGCTTTGCCGAGATCGTCATCAATGACAAGTCGGAGTATCTCTCCGACTGGAACCGTTTCTCCATCATGTTCTGGAGCGAGATTGCGCTGATGATCTTCCCGCTGCTGGTGTTCCACTGGGACAAGAGCCGCCGCGATTCGCGCATGTTGTTCCTGGGGGCCCTCAGTATGCTGCTGGGCGCCGCCCTCTGGCGACTGGATTACTCCCTGCTCGCCTTCAACCCCGGCAATGGCTACCACTACTTCCCCTCCGCGGAGGAGGTGCTGATCTCCCTGGGCTTCGTTGCCATCGAGGTGTGTGCCTATTTGCTGTTGATCCGGCTGCTGCCGGTACTGCCATCACTTGAACGTGTTCACCAAGATTATCAGGCCCGAGGGAAAGCCAACGTATGAGCCAACGTATCACCATAGACCCCATCACCCGCATTGAGGGGCACCTGCGTATCGACTGCGAAATCGAAGGCGGCGTCGTCACCAAAGCCTGGTCGTCCGGCACCATGTGGCGCGGGATGGAGGAGATCGTCAAGGGCAACGACCCGCGCGATGCCTGGATGATTGTGCAGCGCATCTGCGGGGTATGTACCTCCATTCACGCCATCGCCTCGGTGCGGGCGGTGGAGAACGCCATCGGCGCCAAGGTGCCGGTCAACGCCCAGTTCATCCGCAACCTCATCATCGCGGCCCACAACATCCACGATCACATCGTCCACTTCTACCAGCTCTCGGCGCTGGACTGGGTGGACATCACGGCAGCGCTGCAGGCCAATCCACAAAAAGCGGCGGATATCCTCAAGGGGGTCTCTACCTGGTCCCTCAACAGTGCCGACGAGCTGACCAAGGTGCAGGATAAAATCCGTGCGCTGGTCGCGAGCGGCCAGCTCGGCATCTTTGCCAACGGCTACTGGGGTCACAAGGAGATGAAGCTGAGCCCGGAGGTGAACCTCATCGCCGTGGCCCACTACCTGCAGGCACTGGAGTGCCAGCGCGATGCCAACCGCATCGTCGCCATTCTGGGGGGCAAGAGCCCCCACATCCAGAATCTGGCGGTGGGTGGCGTGGCCAACCCCATCAACCTGGATGCGCCGAGCGTGCTCAACCTCGAGCGGCTGCTCTACGTGAAGAGCTTTATCGACCGGCTCGGCGAGTTTATCGAGCAGGTCTACAAGGTGGATGCCGCCATCATCGCCGCCCACTACCCCGAGTGGTTGACACTGGGGCAGGGGGCCAAGCACTACCTGAGCGTGCCGGAGCTCCCCACCGACGCCAACGGCGGCAGCTTCCTGATGCCGGGCGGCTATATCGAGAATGGCAATCTGGCAGCTTACCGCCCCATAGAGAGCCATCAGGATGGCTGGCTGATGGACGGCATCGCCGAGAGCAACAAGCACGCCTGGTACAAGGATGACGCTCCCCTCAAGCCGTGGGAGGGCAAAACTGAGCCGAACTACACCGGCTGGCAGGATGATGGCAAATACTCCTGGGTCAAATCCCCTACCTTCTACGGCAAGGTGGTAGAGGTGGGGCCGCTCGCAGACTTGCTGGTGAAACTGGCCGCCAAACACCCGGAAACGGTAGCGCACTTCGACCAGTTGAACGGCATTTATAAAGCGCTCACCGGTTCTGCCATCAAGACCGAACAGCTGCACTCCACCATGGGCCGCATCATTGGCCGGGCGGTGCGCTGCTGCGTGCTCAAAGACACCCTGGCGCACCAGTGGAAGGCGCTGGTCGACAATATTGGCAAGGGAGACACCACCGCCTACATCAAGGCCGAGATCCCGGCGGACAAAGAGTTTCGCGGGGTGGGCTTTGAAGAGGCGCCGCGCGGCATGCTCTCCCACTGGATCGTCATCAAGGGCGGCAAGATCGAGAACTATCAGGCGGTGGTGCCATCGACCTGGAACTCGGGCCCGCGCAACTTCAACGACGAGCCTGGCCCCTACGAGCAGGCGCTGGTGGGCACCCCGGTGGCCGATCCGGCCAAACCGCTGGAGGTGGTGCGTACCATCCACTCGTTCGACCCCTGCATGTCCTGTGCGGTCCACGTGGTGGATACCCAAAATGGCGAAACGACTCAGGTGAAGGTGCTGTGATGAACACCCTGATCCTGGGCGTCGGCAATCTGCTCTTGAGCGACGAGGCGGTGGGCGTGCGCATCGTCGAGGCGCTGGGGCGCGAATACCGTTTCGCCTCCGGCATCGAGCTGCTCGACGGCGGCACCGCTGGTATGGAGCTGCTCGAAGCGATGGCCAGTCGCGACCATATCATTCTGGCGGATGCGGTGCGCAGTGGTAACCCGCCGGGTACCGTGGTGACCCTGAAGGATGAGGAGATCCCGACCCTGTTTGGCCGCAAGATCTCCCCGCACCAGCTGGGGCTGGCGGATGTGCTCTCGGCGCTGCATATGACGGGGGAGTCGCCCAAGCGGCTCACTCTGATCGGCATAGAGCCTGAATCCCTCGAACCGCGCATCGGCCTCACCCCAGTGGTGGCAGCCGCCATGGGGGAGGCGAAGGATCGGATTTTGACCCTGCTGGCCGCCGTTGGCGCCCCCGCCACCCCGCTTTCCGAACAGGAACGAGCAGAACAAGCACGGGAGGGCTTATGGCGCAGTCCCATTTAAGCGAGGCAGATGCCATGCAGGAACGCGGGCAGGAGTTTTCGGGTTTTGCCACCAATCCTGCGCCGTTGCTGGTGGCCCAGTATGAGCGGATCGCCCGTGAGGAGATGCAAGGGCTGCCCTTCTATCACGCCACCATGCCCATCGTGGCGGAGTGCACGCTGTTTGAAGGTCAGTGGCTCGGCTGCGTGCTCACCCCCTGGATGCTGAGCGTGGTGGTGCTGCCGGGGCCGGATCAACTGTGGCCGGTGCGCAGCAGCAGCGATCGGCTCGCCCTGCAGCTCCCCTGCGGCAACCTGACCTTTATGGTGGGTGAACTGCCAGAAAGTGGTCAGCTGCTGGCCTGCTCCCTGATGTCGCCGCTCGATCCCCATCTTGGGGCCGAGCAGGGGCGCTCACTGGTGAGCAGTACCCTCAAGATGCTGCTCTCCTTGCCGGTGCAGCAAGGGGCTGGCGGCGTGGATCTGGGTCGCAGACGACTATTCGGTGCCCGGCGCGGTCAACCGGCATAGTTGCTAGGTTTCATGCGAAATCAAGTTTAGAATAGGGGCTAATTTGGCCCCTTACTTGCATCTTCAACCACCGCATTTTCTCTTCATTGGCGCGCGGTGATGCCAAGAGTAAGTGGTAAAAGATAGAAAGGATCCCCATAACCATGCCATGCCATCCCCTTCGTACCCGCGCAGCTGCTTTGTTGACTCTGCTGCTGGGAACCGCCTCTCATACTGCGCTGGCCGCCGCCCAACCTGTGCCTGCCGAACTCAAGCTCGCCATCGGTGCTGAACCCACCGAAGGGTTTGACCCTCTGCTTGGCTGGAGTCACGGCAGCTACCTGCTGCTGCACAGTCCGCTGCTCAAACAGAATGCCGATCTCAGCTGGCAGGATCTGCTCACCCAATCGGTGACCCCGAACAAGGATGGCAAGGGGTGGCTTATCACCCTCAAGCCGGATTTGAAATTCTCCAACGGCGTGCCGCTCACCGCCGAGGATGTGGCCTTTACCTACAACAGCGCGGCCAAGGGCGGCGGCAAGATCGACATGGGCAACTTTGTCTCGGCTAAGGTGCTCTCGCCCACCGAGGTTGCCATCACCTTGAGTGCCCCCCAGAGCACCTTCGTCAACGTGCTGGGATCGCTCGGTATCGTGTCGAAGAAGGATTACGATCCCAAGGCGTATGCCCAAAAGCCGGTTGGTGCCGGTCCTTACCGGCTGGTGAGCTTCCTGCCCGGCCAGCAACTGGTGGTGGAGGCGAACCCCTATTACGCTGGCGGCAACAATGACTTCAAACGGCTGGTCTTTGTCTTTATCGACGAAGAGAGCGCCTATGCCGCTGCCCAGAGTAGTCAGCTCGATCTGGTGCGCATTGCCCCGTCACTGGCGCCCACCGTACCTGCGTCCCTCAAGCTGTGGGTGCGGCCGAGTGTGGAGAACCGCGGCATTGTCTTCCCCATTCCGCCTGCGGGCGGCAAGGATTCCAAGGGTTATCCCATAGGCAACGACGTGACTTCGGATGTGGCGGTGCGCCGCGCCATCAACTACGCCATCGACCGCAAGCTGCTGGCCGATCAGCTGCTGGAAGGGCACGCCATCCCCGCCTACAGCGCGGTGGAAGGGTTACCCTGGCTAAACAAGGCTACCGTCTTCAAGGATGGGGATGCGGCCCACGCCAACGCCCTGCTCGACAATGCAGGCTGGAAGAGGGGCAGTGACGGCATTCGCCACAAGGGCGACCAGCGCGCCGCCTTTACCCTCTGGTACACCAGTGGCGACAGCACCCGCCGGGATCTGGCGGAAGCGGTGCGCGCCATGCTCAAGCCCATTGGCCTTGAGGTGAGCCTCAAATCCGGCAGCTGGGAGCAGGTGGAGCGGGAGATGCACGCCAATCCGGTGCTGATGGGGTGGGGGAGTCTGGATCCCATGGAGCTCTATCATCACTACCAGAGCGGTTCCGGCGGCGTGGAGTTCTACAACCCGGGCTACTACAGCAACCCTGTGGTGGATGGCCACCTCAAGCAGGCGCTGGATGCTCCGAACTGGCAGGCGGCCGTGCCGTTCTGGCAGCAGGTGGAGTGGGATGGCAAGAGCGGCGCCGGGGTACAGGGGGATGCGGCCTGGGCCTGGCTGCTCAATGTGCAGCACACCTATCTGGCCAACCGCTGCATCGATCTTGGCAAGGGGGCGCCGGAAATCCACGGTAGCTGGTCACTCCTCAACAACCTGCAGGATTGGCGGTGGACGTGCCGTTAAGTTCGCTCTTGAGTCATTCAGGTTATCTGTTGCTAAAAGCCCTGCTGCGTCTGGCAGGGCTGCTCTGTCTGGTCTCTGTCGCCACCTTTGTGCTGCTGAGCTACTCCCCCATCGACCCCATCAAGGCCTATATCGGTAACGATCTGCTCCATGTGCCGCCAGAGCAGTACGCCCGCATCGCCGCCCGCTGGGGGCTGGATCAGCCGCTGTGGCTGCGCTACTGGCACTGGTTTACCCAAGTGCTGCAGGGGGATTTCGGTTACTCCATGCTCTACAACGCACCTGTGGTTCAGGTGATCGGCCAGCGTTTTGCCGCCTCCTTCCTGCTGCTGGCGGGCGCCTGGCTGCTCTCCGGCTTTTTCGGCATTCTGCTGGGCCTCTGCGCCGGTCGCTATCTCAACCGCTGGCCCGATCGCCTGATTTGCCGCTTTGCCTACCTGCTTGCCTCCCTACCCACCTTCTGGGTTGGTCTGTTGCTGCTCGCCCTGTTTGCGGTGCACTGGCCGCTGTTGCCGGTCTGCTGCGCCTGGACGCCGGGGCTCTCTGCCGATGAGGCAGACTGGCTGATGCGATTGCGCCATCTGCTGTTGCCGGTCACCACTCTGGCGCTGCTCGGGGTGGGCAACATTGCCCTGCATACCCGGGGGCGGGTGGCCGAGGTGCTGGAGAGCGACTTTATCCGCTACGCCCGCGCCCAGGGGGATGGCGGCTGGCCCATGCTGCGTTTTCACGTGCTGCGCCATGCCCTGACTCCGGCGCTCTGCCTGCAGTTTGCATCGCTGGGTGAGTTGATTGGCGGATCGCTGTTGGCAGAGAAGGTCTTCTCCTACCCGGGGCTCGGCCAGGCGACCGTGGATGCGGGGCTGCGGGGAGATATCCCCTTGCTGATGGGCATAGTGCTCTTTTGCACCTTGCTGGTCTTTATTGGCAACACAGTGGCCAGTTTGCTGCTGGCGCGCATCAATCGGGGTTGGGAGGGTGAGCATGCTGTTTAATCCGCTCCCCTCACTGCTGCGGCTGGGGTTTGCCCTGATCGGGCTGGCACTGCTGGCCACTTATGGTTGGAGCCTCTCTCATCAGGATGTGCCAATGGATCTGCTGGCGCGCCAGCAGCCCCCCTCGCTGGTCCACTGGTTCGGGACCGATCAGATGGGGCGGGATCTCTGGTTGCGTGCATTTCAGGGCACCCTCACCAGTCTGGAGCTCGGTATCAGCACGGCCCTGTGCAGCGGGCTGCTGGCCATGGTGGCGGCAAGTGTCTCGCTCATTCATCCCAGATGCGATGTGGCGGTGCGGCTGCTCATCGACGCCATGCTGGCGCTGCCCCATATGCTGCTGCTGATCCTGATCTGCTTCACTGTGGGGGGCGGCATGCGCGGGGTGATCCTGGCGGTGGCGCTCACCCACTGGCCCAAGCTGGCGCTCATTCTCTGCGCAGAAGCGCGGCGGATCGCCTGCAGCGATTACGTGGTGCTGGCCCGCTGTCAGGGGATGGGGGCGCTGCGTCGCTGGCGCACCCACCTGCTGCCGGGGTTGTTGCCCCAGTGGTTTATCGGCACCTTGCTGATGTTTCCCCATGCGGTGCTGCACAGCGCGGCTTTGAGCTTTCTCGGCTTTGGTCTTGCGGCCCACGAGGCCTCCCTTGGCCTGCTGCTGGCCGATGCATTGCGTTATCTGGCCGGTGGCGGCTGGTGGCTGGCGCTCTTCCCGGGGCTGATGTTGCTGCTGTTGGTATTGCTGTTTGATCAGGCCACCCGGGCCTTGCAACAGTTGCTGTGGCACAGGAGTGAACCATGCTGAGTTTTGACCAGGTGACCATAGAGGCGGCCCACTACTCCTGGCTGGGGCGGCGCAGCTGGCAGCCATTGCTGACCGATATCAGCCTGCAACTGGCGCAGGGGGAGATAGTGGCGCTGGTGGGGGGGAGCGGCGAGGGCAAGAGCCTGCTGCTGCAAAGCGCCCTGACCTTGCTGCCGGACAACCTGCGCATGCGTGGCAGCATCTCCCTTGATGGCACGCCTCTGTGCGATGCCAGCCGGGCTCGTCTGCGCGGTCACACCCTCTGCTATGTGCCGCAGGGGGTGAGCGCCCTCAATCCGCTGCTGACGGTGGAGCGCCAGCTGGGCCGGGCGGCGCGTCTGTGTGGCCAGAACGGTTCTCGCGAGCGGCTCGGTGAACAACTGCTGCGCTACCAGTTGCCTGCGGCCACCCTGGACCGCTATCCGCGCCAGCTCTCCGGCGGCATGGCCAAGCGCATTCTGGCCTGCACTGCGGCGCTTGGCGGCGCCCGCTACATTCTGGCGGACGAGATCACCGCCTGGCTCGACGAGGGGCTGGCTTGCCTGCTGCTCAGCCAGTTGCGTGAATTGGCCAATCAGGGTAGCGGCATCCTCTGGGTTACCCACGATCTGGCGCTGGCGGCCCGCTTCGCCGATCGCATCGTGGCGCTGCATCAGGGGCAGGTGAGCGATACCTTGAGCTGCCACCATCTGCGCCAGGGGCAGGGGAGCGAGATGCTCCGGGCCCACTGGCAGGCGCTGCCCGAGTTCAATGCGCTCTTCTCTGTGCCGGAGGTTTCCTGATGTTGGAAGTACGAAATCTCACTATCGCCCAGGGTGAACGTCCCCTCTGGCAGGGTTTATCGCTGACGGTGAAAGCGGGCGAACGGCTCGGCATCTCCGCCCCGAGCGGCCATGGCAAGACCACGCTGGGGCGGGTATTGGCGAGTTGGCAACCGGTTGGGGCAGGGGGGCAGATCCTGCTGGAAGGACAGCCTGTGCC
>NZ_JRGK01000157.1 GCF_000764645.1 Aeromonas finlandensis | reverse complement strand
ACATCGCCCGTGGTATCGGCGCGCCGCTGCGCAAAGAGCCCCGTGATCCGAGCGAGCAGCGCCGTGCGCCGCGTCCGCAAGGTCAGGGCCAGCGTCAGGGAGCCGGTCGTTCCGCCTCCAATGGCAATGCTGGTGGTGCGCGTACCGGTAACGGTGGCAAACCCAAGCCGCAAGGTGGTCAGCGTCCGGCTGATGGCGCCGGCAAACCGGCTCAGGCCCGTCGCCCCCGTCGCTCTACCCACAACCAGTAAGCGGCTTGGGAGTCTCTCCCCGGCTGTACGGTTGACTGAAAAAGCCCTGCCAATCTGGCAGGGCTTTTTGTTTTTTCAGCCATGCAATCGGCATGGCGTGGTGCGGCGAGAACCGCGCTAGATGGCGGAGAGGTACTGCTTTTGCATCGCCAGCCAGCGGCCGTTGTTGATAAAGACCAGCTGCACCTTGAGCAGGGCCGCAATATCCGCGCGGTGCTTTTTATCGAGGTAGAGAAAGACCTGCTCTTTGGTGATCTTCTGCCAGGGGGTGGCCAGCGCAGGTTGATAGGCGGCGCGCATCTTGATGATCCAGTCCACTTTTCCCCTGTGCAGTTGGGCAAGGCCCTGCTTCTCATCGTTCAACCAGATGATCTGATAGTTGCCAAGATAGCGTTCGCACCACTGGATGCCACGCAGGCAGCCAATCACGGCACCCTTGGCAGGGGGCCAGCTCGGGTTATCCCGTGGCTGGCCATAAATCGCTGCTTCCGAGATGGGGGCGCCGATTTGCAGCAAGTGGGGATAGGTCTGATCAAAGCCCTTGATCCGGGCCATATCGCCATCGACCGCATTCACCGACTCAATCAACTTCTCGCAGCGGGCATAGCTGCAGGGGATCAGCTGAACAGCGATACCCGCCCGGCCAAACCAGTCATGAATAAAAGGGCGCAATATCGCGGTGTGCTCGACCGCGGCCGCCAGCTTTAGCGGGGTTGCGTGGGCAACGGGGGTCAGCCCGACAAGCAGTAACCAGCCAATCCACTTCATATCGCACTCCTGAACCGGGCTTATGTTAAGCAGATCTGTTGCGACGATCTGCCAAGAAGAGTAGCCGATAGACATGGCAACCCGACCGTGCCGCCGTTTATTCGTGACGGCTGAGTCAGGGGAGCAGCGCCGTGATCAGGAGATGGGCCGCGCTCACCAGGATCACCGTGAAGGTCAGCCCCATTCCCGCTACCCGGTAGCGGAAGTTCTCCGGCGTGCGGCTCATGCCAAAGGCGTGGCAGAGGCGGCCAAGCAACAGGGCACTCCCCAGCAGATGGATAAGCCAGGGGGACTGGCTGGTGGCTTCGACGAAATAGATCAGCAGCAGGGCGAGGGGAACATACTCGGCAAAGTTGGCATGCACCCGCATGGCGCGCAGCATGGCGGGATCATCCCCGTGCCCCAGCGCCACCTTGCGGCTATGGCGGGTGCGAATGGTGCGGATGCTCAGCAACACAAACAGCAGGGCGAGCAGGGCCGCGTAAACAGGCAGTATGGTCATGGTATCTGGCTCCCGGTGTGATGATGGCGAGTGGCAGCCGTTGAGTGAAGCTAATTGCTTGGCATCTCAATGGATTGCCTCTGAGGGTAGCAGCAAACTGCCGCAGCACGTCCGCCATCTATTCGCTCGCCAGGCTGGTGCGAAAGGTCTGCTCGCCACCGGCAAGGGTGGGTTTGAACAGCACCGGCCCCTGCCGGTAGCCGTAGGTGCTGTCGAGCACCGACTCGGCGGTCGCCTTGGGTTCGGGTGTTTGTTCGGTAGGGGCCGTTCTCTGAATGAATGGGGAATGCCTCTATCCAACGCGATTTCTTTACCAACAAAAAGCCCCGCCAATCTGATTGGCGGGGCTTTTGCTCTTTTGCTATTTGGAATGGAGCATTGAATGGCGGCAAGGATCAGAGTGCAGGC
>NZ_JRGK01000156.1 GCF_000764645.1 Aeromonas finlandensis | reverse complement strand
GCCCCGAGCAGGGAGATCCCCTGCATCCAGAGCCAGGGACAGAGTGCCGACGCGGGGATCCCCGCATAGAAGATCAGCCAGAGCGCCCGCCCCTCGGGCAACTGACCATCCACCATCAGATAGAAGGGGGTCAGGATCACCACGCTGCAGAGTACCTGACCGTAGAGCAGCGACCAGTTGTCGAGCCCCAGATCCCACTTCTTGAGCAGCACGCTATAGAGGGCATAGGTGCCCGCCGAGAGCAGCATGTATACCGAGCCGATATGAATACCATGGGTAAACAACCGGGTCGGGTCCCCCTGCCCCAGCAAGATAGACAAACCGAAGATGGAGAGCAGTCCCCCCAGCACGGCGCCCCAGGTGGGTCGCTCGCGCAGCAGCCAGATGCTCAGCAACACGGTCAACAGCGGCGTCAATCCCATCATCAGCCCCATCTCGGTGGCCCCCAGGGTTTGCGCCGCGTAGTAACCAAAGGTCTGGTTGAGCACCATACCCAGCAGCGCCAGCATGGCGATCTGCCAAAGACCAGCACGCAGGCGGGCGCGCGCACGCCATACCCGACGGGCCAGAAACGGGCTTAATACCAAAGCAGCCACCACCCAGCGCGACCAGGCCAAGGCCGCGGGGGACAAGACACCAACCGCCAGTTTGCTGACGATGCCATTGCCCGCCCAGATGGCAATGCAGGAGAAGGGAAACAGCAATGCAGGGGGCATGAGACGATCCAGACCGAAGAGACAACAGCGGGCCAGTATAGGGGGCGATGGGAGATAAACAAAGGTGCGGAGCTGGCCGGGCATAGGGCGAAAGCCCGCGGCCATAAACAAATATGCCCGCAAAGTGCGGGCATATCCGTGCAGAAACACGTTCAGAAGCGCATCACGCGGCATCCATGTGCAGTCTGGAGATCAATTCGTTGACCTCGGTGACCGTCTGGCGGTGGGGAATATCCGCCGGATTCGGCATCAGCAACAAACCGAATTGGAAATCAAACCGCCCCCGACCATGGATGTAAATCCGACCTTTAAAGAAGGTTTTGACGTGCTTTGCCACCATCAGTGGCAGGTACTTCTTGAACACTCTCATCGTTTGCAACCTCTTGCAGTTGTATCCGTATGACAGCAGCTTCTGCGAATTAATTCCGTAAAATATTTATAAAAATCCGGAAAACTCGCCCATCTCATCCCAAAAAATTCAATCTATAACTTTTTATTAACTTTTAAGCTATTGTATGCGGCCCTTCGAGCCAGAGCAAGGCGCCTTTGCCATCGCGCCACTCGATACAGGCGATCCCTGAGGTGGCGAACATCGGTGCACCTGCGGCCGGACAGAGGCTTTGCACCAGATAACCTACCAGCGGCAGATGGCTGACCATCAGGATCTGGTCATGTTGCTGCGCCAGGGTGGTGAGGTAGCTGGCCACGAAAGCGGGATCACCATAAGGGGTAATGTCGCCACTCTCTTCAACGGCTGCTGCGTCAGGTAACTCACTGCATATGGCTTGCCAGGTCTGGCGTGCCCGCAAATAGTTGCTGTGGATCACTCGATCCAGCGGGCCAATCAGCTGAGGCGCCAGCCAACGAGCCATCTGGATAGACTCTTCAATACCCTGCTCGGTCAATGGACGCTGTTCATCTGTTTTCGCATTCATGCCTGCCTGGCCATGACGCATGATATAGATCTTCATTACAACCTCGCCCAACGGGCCTGTTTTGATAGCCGGGGGATCTTACCCCGCCACGGGTGTGGAAACAATTGCGCTACCTCTCAGAAAAGGGTTTGCCTGACGGGATAGCGG
>NZ_JRGK01000155.1 GCF_000764645.1 Aeromonas finlandensis | reverse complement strand
GGATGCGCCCATCACCGCCATTGCGGCCACCGCCGAGGGCTTGCCTGACAACAGCGCGGTGATTGCCGCCCGCGAAGCCCGCAAACGGGAAGCGGAGGCGCGCCGCGCCGCCAAGCTGGCGGAGAGCGCAAACAGCGACACTGCCGCCGCAGCGCCGCAATCCACCGAGGCGGTTGACCCCGCCAGCGATCCCAAAAAAGCGGCCATCGCCGCCGCACTGGCGCGCGCCAAGGCCAAGAAAGCCGCTCAGGCTGGCGATAGCGCCGAGCCTGTGACTGCCGAAGCCGTTGCTGCGCCTGCGGTAGTAAATGCTGATCAGCAAAAGGCAGAGGTTGATCCGAAAAAGGCGGCGATTGCCGCCGCCATTGCCCGTGCCAAAGCCAAAAAGGCCGAGGCGAATGGTGAACCGGTAAGCGCTGCCAACGGCACGGCAGCCGAGGTCAACACGCAAAATGATGCCCCTGTCGATCCCAAGAAAGCTGCAATTGCTGCCGCCATCGCCCGAGCCAAAGCCAAAAAGGCGGCCCAGCAGGGTGACAGCGCTGAGGGCGATCTGACTGCCACCGCAGGCACCAGCGAAACGGCAGCAATCCAAAGCGATGCGACATCTGCGGCCAGCGAAGCGGTTGATCCCAAGAAGGCGGCAATTGCTGCTGCCATCGCCCGTGCCAAGGCCAAAAAGCTGGCCCAGCAGGGTGAAAGTGCCGGTGCTGAGGGTGCGCAGAGTGAGCCTACTGCCAGCGCACAGACCCGCGACGTGGCGGTAGCCAAGGGCGAAGTAACCACCAGCCAAAGCGATACGGCAGCAAGCGAAGTGGTCGATCCCAAGAAGGCCGTTATCGCCGCTGCCATCGCCCGTGCCAAGGCCAAAAAACTGGCCCAGCAGAGCGCAAGTACCAGTGCTGAGGTAGAAAATGCAGGTGCTGGGGTAGAAAGTGCCGGTACTCAGGTAGAGAGTGCCGGAGCTGAGGGTGAGCGCGCACCAGCCGAGCCGATGAAAACCGATGCAGCCAGCAGTGAGCAACCACTTGCCGTCACTGCCGCGCCTGAAGCGAACGCCCCTGCGGCTGATGCCCCGGTTGATCCGAAAAAAGCGGCTATTGCAGCCGCCGTGGCCCGCGCCAAGGCGAAGAAGCTGGCAGCAGAGGCGGCCAGAGCCGCAGAGACCGCCGCTGAAGATGCCCCGTCAGCCGACCGAACAACCACAAGGTAATCGACAGACTCATGTTCAATATTGCGACTGCGCCGTTTGCCCATAACCGCAAACAGACCCGAACCCTGATGCTGCTGGTGATCCTGGCCTGCGTGCCGGGCTTGCTGGCCCAGACCTGGTTCTTCGGCTGGGGCACCTTTATCCAGATCCTGCTGGCACTGGTCACCGCGCTGCTGTGCGAGGCGCTGGTGCTCAAGCTCCGTGGCCGCGCCATCAAGCCTGCCCTGATGGATGGCAGTGCGGCGCTCACCGCCGTGCTGATCGGTCTCTCCCTGCCGCCGCTGCTGCCGTGGTGGATGCTGGTGGTGGGCACGGCCTTTGCCATCATCGTCGCCAAACACCTTTACGGCGGACTGGGCCAGAACCTGTTCAACCCGGCCATGGTGGCCTATGTGCTGCTGCTGGTCTCCTTCCCGGTACAGATGACCAGCTGGCTGCCGCCAGAGAGCGTGCGCGCCTACAGCCTCGGCTTTGGCGATGCGGCATCGGTGATCTTCACCGGCTTTAGCCTCGACGGCTACAGCATGGCCCAGCTCAAGCAGGGGGTGGATGGTCTCACCATGGCGACCCCCCTCGACACCCTGAAAACCGGCCTGACCCAGGGGCTCACCACCGGCGAGATCCTGAGCGGCCCGCTGTTTGAGGGATGGGGCGGCATCGGCTGGAGCTGGGTCAACCTCGGCTATCTGCTGGGCGGCCTCTTCCTGCTGCAACAGAAGGTGATCAACTGGCGCATTCCCACCGCCATTCTGGGCTCGCTGCTGGCGGCGGCGACCCTTGGCTATCTGATGAGCCCGGATGCGACTACCACGCCCATGATCCATCTCTTTAGCGGCGCCACCATGCTGGGGGCCTTCTTTATCGCCACCGATCCGGTGAGTGCCTGCACCACGCCGCGCGGCCGACTGGTCTATGGCGTGCTGATCGGGGTGCTGGTCTACATCATTCGCCGCTTTGGCGGCTATCCGGATGCGTTCGCCTTCGCCGTGCTGCTGGCCAACCTTTGCGTACCCTTTATTGACAGCCTGACTCGTCCGAAGGTATACGGAGCCCGTCGCCAATGACCAAGACGATAACGCCGAAACGTATCGATTGTTGCTGGCCAACCTCTGCGTTACCCATTTTTATCGACAGTCTGACTCGCCCGAAAGTCTACGGAGCCCGTCGCCAATGATGTTTCTGCCCTCTTTCCCCATCACAGCTGACGGAGCCCGGACATGTTAAAGAGCATGCGCAAGAACGGCCTTATCCTGGCGATGTTCGCGCTCGGCTGTACCGCGCTGGTGGTACTGACCAACGAGCTGACCAAGGATAAAATCGCCCACCAGCAACAGCTGGAGAAGCAGCAGACCCTCTCGGTATTGCTGCCGGAGGGGAGCTATGACAACGATCTGGTGGCCAGCTGCAAGCAGGTGACCAGCAGGAAGTATCTCGGCAGCGATCAGCCGCAGGCCCTCTATACCGCCAGCAAGCATGGCGTGGTGACCGGCTATGCGCTGGAGGCGATCGCACCGGATGGCTACAGCGGGG
>NZ_JRGK01000154.1 GCF_000764645.1 Aeromonas finlandensis | reverse complement strand
GCCCAGCACGGACATGATGGCGGCAGCGAGCAGGGTATTGAGCTTTTTCATCATTTCATTCCTTGTGTGTGGCATGTCGTACGTTATTAACGATTGCTTTTGTTATCGATCATCACGGCAAGCAAGATCACGCTGGCCTTGGCGATCATCTGGTAATAGGACGATACATCGAGCAGGTTGAGGGCGTTGTTGAGGAAGCCGATGATCAAGGCACCGATCAGGGTCCCCATGATGCGGCCCTTGCCCCCCATCAGGCTGGTACCACCCAGCACCACCGCAGCGATGGCATCCAGCTCGTAACCCATGCCCGCAGTGGGCTGGGCAGAGGAGAGGCGAGAGGTAACGATAAGCCCTGCCAGTGCCGAGAGTGCGCCGCACAGACCATACACCGCCAGCTTCACCCGATCCACATTGATACCTGAGAGGCGGGTCGCAGATTCGTTACCGCCCAGGGCGTAGATGTAGCGACCGAGACGGGTGTGGTTGAGCATGAACCAGGCGAGCAGGAAGACGATGGCCATCAGCCAGATGGGCACTGGCAGACCGAACAGGTAACCGGTACCGAGCCAGGCGAATTGATCGGCGCCGTCACTGAAGCCAGTGGAGATGGGACGCCCTTCGGTATAGACCATGGTGAAGCCGCGCAGGGCGGTCATGGTGACCAGGGTGGCGATGAACGCCTGCACCTTGCCCTTGGCAATGATGAGGCCGCTGACACCGCCAAGCAGGGCACCGGCACCCAGGGTGAGGGGCACCACCAGCCAGATCGGCAGCTCCATGGCGACCATGGTGGCCGCCAACGCGCCGCACAGGGCCAGCACCGAGCCGACCGATAGATCGATACCGGCGGTGAGGATAACCAGTGTCATGCCGACGGCCATGATGGCGTTGACCGAGGTCTGGCGCAGGATGTTGAGCAGGTTGTCGGCGGTGAAGAAGTTGGGGCTCAGGAAAGAGACCACACCAATCAGGACCAGCAGCGCGACCAGGGATTTGTTATCGATCCACCACGCCTTGCTCATGACGCCACGGCGGGAAAGGGTTTGGGTTGTCATTGGGATGCCTCTTGCTCTGCTTGCCACTGTTTACCGACTGCCGCTGCCATCAGCTTCTCCTGATTGGCATCGCGGGTGTTGAACTCTGCGCTGATGCGCCCTTCGTGCATCACCATGATGCGATCACTCATGCCGAGCACTTCCGGCATCTCGGAGGAGACCAGAATGATGCTCATCCCCTCCTTCTTGAACTGGTTGATCAGCTGATAGATTTCCTTTTTTGCCCCCACGTCGACGCCGCGGGTCGGCTCGTCGAGGATCAGCACCTTGGGCCGGGTCAGCAGCCCCTTGGCGATGGCCACCTTCTGCTGATTGCCGCCGGAGAGCAGCTTTATCAGCTGATCCTGACTCGGGGTCTTGATGTTGAACAGGCGCACATAGTCGCTCACCGCCTGCCGTTCGGCCTTGCCGTCGATCTTGCCGTTGCTGATGAACTCGTCGAGAGCGCAGAGACTCATGTTTTCGCGCACCGACAGCTCCAGCACCAGGCCATCCCCCTTGCGATCCTCGGAGATATAGGCGATGCCTGCGGCCAGACCATCGGCCGGGCTTTTGGGCACCAGAGCATGACCGTCCACTGCCACTTCACCGGCACTGATGGGGCTGGCGCCATAGATAAGCTTCATCAGCTCGGTACGGCCGGAACCCATCAGGCCGCTAAAGCCCAGAATTTCCCCCTGACGCAGGGAGAAGCTCACCCCGCGCACGCCGGGACCGGCCAGATCCTTCACCTGCAGGCTGACGGGGCCGAGCTCGCGCTCAAGACGCGGGTACTGCTCTTCCAGACGGCGACCCACCATCATCTCGATGATCTTGTCCTCATCCAGATCGCTCACCGCCTTCTCGCCGATCCACTTGCCATCGCGCAGCACGGTGACCCGATCGCAGATCTCGAAGATCTCCTTGAGGCGATGGGAGATATAGACGATGCCGCAACCCTGCTCACGCAGCTCGCGGATAACCTTGAACAGCTGCTCGGTCTCGGTATCGGTCAGCGCATCGGTCGGCTCGTCCATGATGATGACGCAGGCTTCGAACGACAGCGCCTTGGCAATCTCCACCATCTGCTGTTCGCCGATGGAGAGATCTCCGAGCCGGGTATCCGGCCCATGCTTGACGCCAAGTCGCGCCAGC
>NZ_JRGK01000153.1 GCF_000764645.1 Aeromonas finlandensis | reverse complement strand
GGGGCCGAGCTGGGAGAGGAAACCGGTGATCTCGATGCCATGCACCTGTTTCAGGTACTTCTTGGCAATGGCCCCCGCCGCCACTCGCATCGCGGTCTCGCGCGCCGAGGAGCGACCGCCGCCGCGATAGTCCCGCTGACCATACTTCTGGTGATAGGTGTAGTCAGCGTGCCCTGGCCGGAACAGATCCTTGATGTCGGAGTAATCCTTGGAGCGCTGATCGGTATTCTCGATAAGCAGCCCGATGGAGGTGCCGGTGGTCTTGCCCTCGAACACCCCGGAGAGGATCTTCACCTCATCCGGCTCACGGCGCGGCGTGGTGTAGCGGGAGGTCCCCGGCTTGCGCCGATCCAGATCCCCCTGCAGATCCGCTTCGCTTATCTCCAGTCCCGGCGGGCAACCATCGACCACGGCGCCCAGCGCCAGGCCGTGGCTCTCGCCAAAGGTGGTGACTCGAAAGAGTTGACCAAAACTGTTCCCTGCCATGCGCGCTCCTGCTTAGTTCTTGTAGATGGCGAAATGATCCTGATACTGCACCAGCTCTTCACGGCTCATCACAAAGACGCCGTGGCCGCCGTTTTCAAACTCCACCCAGGTAAAGGGGATCTCGGGGAACTGGGCTTCCAGATGGATCATGCTGTTGCCCACCTCGACCACCAGCACACCGTTATCCTTGAGGAAGTCGGCCGCGTGGGCCAGCAGACGCTTGGTCAGCTTGAGGCCATCGGAGCCGGACGCCAGCGCCAGCTCGGGCTCGTGACGGAATTCGTCCGGCAGATCCGACATATCTTCGGAGTCCACATAGGGCGGGTTGGAGACAATGAGATCGTACTTGTCGCCCGCCGGCAGATCGCGGAACAGATCGGAGCGGATCGGAATGACCTGCTGCTCCAGCCCGTGATCGTTGATGTTGCGCTCGGCCACGTTCAGCGCATCGATGCTGATGTCGATGGCATCCACTTCCGCTTCCGGGAACTCGTGGGCCATGATGATGGCGATGCAGCCGGAGCCGGTGCACAAGTCCATGATCCGGGTCGGTTCATGTTTGAGGAACGGCGCGAAGCGGTTGGCCACCATCTCGGCAATGGGGGAACGGGGAATGAGCACCCGCTCGTCCACGTAGAACTCCCAACCGGCATACCAGGCCTTGTTGGTCAGGTAGGCGGCAGGTACCCGCTCCTGTACGCGGCGGATAATCAGCTCGGCGATGCGGTGACGCTCGCTGCTGGTCAGACGGGAGTGGCGCATGGCCGGGTCTACATCCGGTGGCAGATGTAACGCGGGCAGTACCAGCTGCACAGCTTCATCCCAGGCGTTGTCGGTTCCATGACCGTAAAAAATCCCGGCGTCGTTGAAACGACTCATGGCCCAACGCAACATGTCCTGGATGGTGTGCATCTCGGCAACCACCTCATCGATAAATATCTTGTCCAAATCCACCTCCAAGTCGAGTAATATCCGGCCCGAGCCCCCACTGAGTGGCGGGCAAGACGCATACCTAATAAATGAGCATCTGATGAAAAAAACGCCCTCACCGACAGACGAGGAAACCCTGCTGTTCCGCGATGCGATAAAAGGTACCCGGAAAATCAAGCAAGATACCATAAGGGCCGAGTTACGCCCGGTCAAGCAGAAACGCGAATTGCGTGAAACCCGCGAAAAGCTTGGGGTTGACCACTATTTCAGCGATGAGTATCAACCCCATCTCGACGACGATGGGCCGACCCGTTACGTGCGGGAAGATGTGTCAAAATTTGAGCTGAAAAAGCTCAAGCGGGGCATTTATCCGCCGGAGATCTACCTGGATCTGCACGGTATGAACCAGCAGCAAGCAAAACAGGAGCTGGCCGCCCTGCTCACCCTCTGCCAAAAAGAGAACATTCACGTCGCCTCGGTGATGCACGGCATCGGCAAACATATTCTCAAGCAGCGCATTCCCAGCTGGCTGGCCCAGCACCCCAATGTGCGCGCTTTCCATCAGGCCCCCCGCGAATGGGGTGGCGACAGCGCCATTCTGGTGTTGCTTGAGATCGAAGAGTAGTTAGCCAAACGGCCACACTATACTGCATATCAATATGTTATTTGCAGTGGAGGTCGCATGTTTGCACAGGGTTCCCATGCCGGCATAAAGTCATCTCTCGACGCCATCGGCGCCGCCGTAGCGGTGTTCAGCCTCGACAAGGATGGCCACTTTGTGCTGGTGTCGGCTAATGACACCTTTGCCAAGGCCTTCGCAATCGATCTCCTTGGCTGCATTGGCAAAAAACTCAGTAAGATGTTTCCACGCTACATCACCAGCAGCATCGAACAACCGATGCACGAGTGCGTCACCCTGCAGACCGGGGTGGAGAGCGAACTGCCCATCGATACCCTGTCACGCACCAGCTGGTGGCGTTTTGTGCTCTCCCCCATCATTCCCGAACAATCCCGGATCACCCGGATCATCGTCACCGCCATCGACATCACCGCCAAGAAGCAGCTGGAAGAGGCCCTCACCACCAGTCGCCGCCGCTTCGAGGCGGTGGTCAACTCCGCCTATGACGGCATCATCAGTGTCAGCAGCGAGTCGCGCATCGAACTTATCAACACTGCCGCTTGCGAGATGTTCGGGATCGACGAGAGCTATCTCGGTAAACGGCTCGAAACCCTGCTGCCCCAGCGCTTTCGCGCCAACCATGAAGGCTACATCCAGGCATTCAGCCACTCCCCCATCAATTCGCGCCCCATGCATGCCCGCGCCTCGGTGGTGGGACTGCGCAGCGACGGCAGCGAATTTCCGCTCGAGGTGACCATCGCCAAGATCAATCTGGGTCAAACCACCGAAATGACCGCCATCTTGCGGGATATCTCCGAGCGGGCCCGGCTGGTGGAGGAGCTGAGAGTCGCCGCCACCACGGATCCCCTGACCGGCATTGCCAACCGGCGCCGTTTCGACGAGCTGGTCAACGCCGAGATGCAGCGCTGCCAGCGCTTTGGCCACACCATGAGCCTGATGATGATTGACATCGACCACTTCAAGGAGGTCAACGACACCTTCGGCCACCAACAGGGGGATCAGGCGATCATGAGCCTGGTCAACCGGATTGGTAAACAACTGCGAGAAGTGGACATGCTGGGGCGCTGGGGCGGCGAGGAGTTTATCGTGCTGCTGCCGGAGACCTCCCTCGAGCTGGCGTGGACCTGTGCCGAACGGATCAGACTGGCAGTGGAGTCGGCGCGCCACGCCCTGTCCGGGGCGCTCGAAGTCACCCTCACCATCAGCATCGGGATCAGCACCAGCA
>NZ_JRGK01000152.1 GCF_000764645.1 Aeromonas finlandensis | reverse complement strand
CACTGGGGTATCGGCGCACCTCGGAAGGGAAAGTTGTGCCGCGACAGGCAGAGGTTCGCTACAGTGCCCAGCATCAGAAAAATATCCGGAGTTTTGAGGCTGGAGTTAATGCTTATCAGCTGTGGGACCAATCGCTGGGCATCGCCGAATCTGATTTGGACGAACGGCTCTCTTTTTTGCGCATGATGGAGCGCTTGGTCGAGTGTCCGGTATCGAGCGAGGTGCACTATCTTGGCAATTTGGTGCATGAAGACAACTTCGGTTCGGAGCGTAGTTACAAAGTGATTAATTCCTCCGGGTTGGCACGGATCAATTCAGAAGGAATAGAAACCTTCTATCGCAAGTTCAGCAAAAACATGTCTTATGGTGAGCGTTGGGTGGCTTGGCCACAAGGCTCATTGAGTCGGCTTGACCCTGATTTAATGATGGATTTTGTCGGTTTACGCGATGCGCGTTACAAGCACGCCCAAGCGATAGAGAGACTGCTGGAATTGACACAAAGTCAACAGGCCACCGACGTCATAGTATATGGGGCCGGAGAATTTTTTGAGTCTCTGGTTCCTGAGCTGATTAAGAGCAACATCCATATTCGTAGCGTTATCGATAAAAAGGCCAACTTTGGGAACTACCAAGTGATGGGATATGACGTTATATCACTATCCGAGAGTTCAATTCCATCTGGCTCTGTGTTGATTATCGCATCAGCCTCCTTTGTGGAGGAAATCCAACGAGACATCTTTGCTGCTATATCCAGCCAAGATGTGACCATATTGTCATTGAATTGAATTCCAAGGAAACAGACACATGCTGGATCTGTCAATGAAACATGCTTTGCCTTTTAATGCGTTATTGCATCAGGAACTGCTGTCCGGGAAACGCAAGGCGATTGCGTGGGGTGTGGCGGGAAACCTTTATTATCATGTGCTCCAATCCCCTTATCCATTTGTTGCCATCATCGATGGTCTTAATGGCCCTCAAGTCGGCCAGTTCATATTTGATATTCCGGTTGTAGGACCAGATGTGCTTAATCATTACCCCGCAGAGGAGGTAGTCATTGTCATCTTTTCAGATTTGCAGCAATTTGGTGGACAGATTATCGAGCAACTTGGTCATTATGGCGACTACACCTATATTACTCCCTACGTTGAGGCGACCTGTCAGCCATCGGTAATGTTACAGCAAAAGCTTGAGCGGTTGATCCGCGAGCGTCGAACACATCGTTTGCCTCAGGTGGTGCAGCGTGTCGTGTTATATATTCGCTTCTTGGTCAAAGGTGGAGCTGAGCGGCAGATGGTCTTACTGGCCATCGGATTGCGACAGCTGGGATGGGAAGTGCATTTGATCTCGGTGAAGCATAAGGACTTTGAGGTTAATCACTGGGAGATGCTTCTTCGCTCTCATGGTGTAGAGCTCTACTTCGTGCCTTCTGCTCGTGAGTGCTGGCCGAACTTGATGCAGGATGAAAATGGCTGCCAGCTGGCTCCTCAACTGGCTCCTTTCTTTGAGCCCGGGCTGCTTCATTGTATTCTCACTGCCTATGAGTACATGCAACACGTTAAGCCAAAACTGGTTATCGCCTATCTGGAAGATGGCAATGTTATTGCTTCCATGGCTGCAATTTTCGCGGGAGTTGAACAGATCATCATCTCTGGCAGGAGTGTAGCCCCCTCAGAATTTCCTGAATACCTGGCTGTTTATGATGAGCCTAGGTTGGCTGCTTATTATCGTCTAATGGCCGAGTTGCCAGGAATCATTTTGAGTGTTAACTCCATGGCAGGGGCGCAGTCGTATACTCGCTGGCTAAATTTGCCTGAATCGAGCATCCCCGTAGTGAAAAATGCTGTCATGGCCGAGCGAGTTGAGGGGCAGGAGCCTCTGCATCAGTTAGGTATTCATTTATCGGTCCCAATATTAATGGGGATCATGCGACTATCTCCGGAAAAGTCTCCATGTCGTTTTATCGAGGTTGTCGCTTCTGTCATTGCCAAACTGCCTCAAGCCCATGCAATTTTAATTGGTGATGGACCATTGCGCTCAGAGGTTTCCGCTTGTATTGCACAGCAACCATGCCGCGATCGTATCCATCTTGTTGGTGTGAAAGATAATGTTTTTGAATGGCTGAGCTGTGCCAGTCTACTCATTTCTACCTCCAGTCATGAGGGAATGTCTAATGTTATTTTGGAAGCCCAAGCACTTGGTTGTCCTGTTGTAGCGACAGATATTCCCGGGAATCGGGAAACTGTACTGACAGAGTTCTCCTGTGACTTAATTCCCTATGGTGAATGGGATTTGATGGTTGAAACGGTAGTGTCATTGTTGATGGGTAATGGAGTGAAACCATCAGTTGGTTTGGCAGAAAAGATGAGTGAGCATTATTCACCACGTATGCTTGCTGAAAAAACGCTGGAACTTACTAATAAAAAATAAAGCGGAGACGGAATATGGATGTTATCTTATTCGGTGCTGGTGACGTTTGTGATTCATTTATCAAAAGACTTCCTAAACGCTTTTCAATATTAGCCATAGCGGATAACAACGAAGACTTGCACGGTAAGTTTAAGAATAGATTACCGATTATATCACCTAGCGATATTCATATATATGAGCCGGATTTTATTATTCTCTCTTGTCTCCGGAGACATGTTTCAGATATCTGTGCTCAACTCGCCAAGCTGGGGCTGGATGACTTATATTTACCCTTTCCTTATGATGAGGAAAGTGAAATGAAAGATCGAGAGAGACAGGAAGCGAAGGGGTTAATTGGGCGCGAGCTTGTGGATAATATAATAGGTAGTAAAAACACTAGTGGCAGTGTTTTTTATCACATAT
>NZ_JRGK01000151.1 GCF_000764645.1 Aeromonas finlandensis | reverse complement strand
GGCGTGACGAGCTGGCGCCGGTGCTGGCCAAGCATGGTCTCGAGCTCAATCTGGCTGCGCTGGCAGATGCCGATCGCACCCTGCTGGCCCCAGGCAGCGGCTCGGTCGCCGCCCTCGACAAGTCGCTGGAACAGCTGCAACACTGGCTGATCAAACGCTATCGCCACGGCGTGCGTCGTTCCCCCGCAAAGGAGTAGCATGGATCGCAAACCCAAACGCCGTACCCGGGAGCGGATCCTGACTACAGCCCTCGCCTGTTTCAATCGACAAGGGGAACCCAGCGTCACCACCTCGGCCATTGCGGCCGAGATGGAGATAAGCCAGGGCAATCTTTACTACCACTTCCATAACAAGGAGGAGATCGTCAATGCGCTGTTCGGCGAGTTTGAACAGCAGATGGATCGCCTGCTGGATGCGGTCAGTACCCCCTCCGATGAAGCGGAGGATATCTGGCTCTTCCTCCACCTGATGTTTGAAGCCATCTGGCAGTACCGTTTCCTCTACTACGACATCTCTACCCTGATGAGTGGTTATCATCAGGTTGAGCTGCGTTTTTCCGCCCTGCTGCGCCGCAAGGAGCAGACTGCTGCCGCCATTTGCCATCACCTGCAGACGGTCGGGTTGATGCAGGGCACGGCACAACAGATGCGCTCCCTGGCGGACAATGTGGCGCTGGTGGGCACATTCTGGATCTCATACCAGCGGGCACTGCACCCCAAGGGGGACGCTGATATTGCACTCGGCGTCTTTCAGGTGATGCAGCTGGTCGCACCCTATTTGCGGGCCGATGCCCGCGCTCATCTGGGCGCCCTCGCCCATCACTATACCGACAAGGTTTGATTCACATGCTACAGGGAGAACAAGCATGACCACTTCACAACTCGAATTTGTCCCCTTCCCCTACGCGGATGCGGCCTATGACTATGCTGGCCAGAAGCTGGCGGATAACTGGGAACGCCTCCATCAGGGGGATGCCGAACCCTGGCCTGAGGATGAACAGGTACAGGATGCCTGGCGGGCCTATAACGCCGGGGATTTTGCCCAGGCGGTCGCCCTTGGC
>NZ_JRGK01000150.1 GCF_000764645.1 Aeromonas finlandensis | reverse complement strand
GCCCTATACCCTGGTATTGGGTCTGGTCGGTTTCTTCGCCGTAGAAGTGCTGCTTGCCCCGCTGACAGAGTGGTTCTATCAACAGGGATGGTTGATGCTTTCTCAGGGAGCGGCGACCGTCGCACCGGCATTGCATTGATCCTGCCTTTCCGTTTGCAAGGGCCCGCTTGGGCCCTTTTCTTTTGCGCCCTGCTCTGCTCTAATTCAGCCACTGTTTTTTCTGAGAGATCAATGAGATGATCGAGTTTCTCCGCCGTGTAGCAGCCCATCGGCTGGCCTGGGGGCTCCTGGCCACCTCCGCCCTGTTCCTTGAGCTGTGTGCCCTCTTCTTCCAGCATGTGCTGGGTCTGCACCCTTGTGTGATGTGCGTTTACGAACGACTGGCAACCCTGGGTGTGCTCAGTGCCGGTCTGCTTGGCATGGTGGCACCAGAGAAGTGGTACGTCCGCTGGAGTGCCATGCTGCTGTGGGGCTACAGTGCCTTCCGCGGCTTCCAGCTGGCGCTCCAACATGTGGACTATCAGGTCAACCCCTCCCCGTTCAACGTCTGCAGCCCGTTTGCCGACTTCCCGAGCTGGGCTCCGCTTGATCAGTGGCTCCCCTGGCTCTTTATGCCGGAAGGGGATTGTGCCGAAATCACCTGGCAGTTCTTCGGTTACTCCATGCCCCAGTGGCTGGTCGTCATCTTCGCCGCTTACCTGCTGGTCTTCACCGTGGTGGCTATCGGCAATCTGGTGAAAGGGCGCTGCTGCAACTGAGTCATCTCAAACCGCAACCCATCGCGATATAAAACAACAAGGGGAGCCAATATGGCTCCCCTTGTTGTTTGGTGCTCAAGTCAGGCTCAACCCGCCTTGGCAGCGCCCATCTTGGCCTTGACCACGCCAATCACCATGGGCAACAGGGAGATACCGATAATGCCGAAGATCAGCAGGGTAAAGTTGTGGCGCACCACCGGCAGGTTGCCGAAGAAGTGGCCCGCATAGACGAACGACAATACCCAAAGCAGGCCGCCAACCAGGTTGAACGCCAGGAAGCGCGGATAGGTCATGGCTCCCATCCCCGCCACGAACGGCGCAAAGGTACGCACGATGGGCAGGAAGCGGGTGATGATGATGGTCTTGCCACCGTGCTTGGCATAGAAGGCGTGGGTCTTGTCCAGATAGTCGCGGCGGAAGATTTTTGAATCCGGGTTACGGAACAGCTGCTCACCGAAGAAGTGGCCGATGGTGTAGTTGACCACGTTGCCCAGCACGGCAGCGATGATTAGCACCCCGGCCAGGGTGTGGACGTCCAGCACGCTGCCGACGGTAAGGGCACCGGCGGCAAACAGCAGGGAGTCACCCGGCAGGAACGGCGTCACTACCAGCCCGGTCTCACAGAAGATGATCAGAAACAGGATGGCGTAAACCCAGACGCCATAGTTCTCGAACAGCTCTTTCAAATGCACGTCAACGTGCAGGATAAAGTCGATTGCAAAGAGGATCAGATCCATTTTTTCCATACCCATAAAGTGAACGGCGTGGAGTCTACGCCAATGCCATCCGGGCCACAATCACCGAGCCAGCCTCTTTTGCTTCCCGCTGAGGGAGCCTTGAAATAACGCCGTTCTCCCCCTGCCATCCAGAGCTGGAGAGCAAAAAATGGCACGAGACGATGAGTCGCCATAAACGCCGCTCCCGCTAGGAGGGCGTCTCCAGATCGCTGCGCACTGCAGGTGGCAGACAACGCTCCCAGCCCCACAGCAACACCAGCAGCAGGGTCACGTCATCGAGCCAACCCAGCAGCGGCACCACGTCGGGGATCAAATCCACCGGACTGATGCCATAGAGCAGGATAAGGATCACCAGCCCCCGCGCCCACCAGGGGGTGGCAGGGTGGCGAAAGCCCTGATAGAGACGACGCAGTCGTTGCCAAATAAGCCAGCGTTTGCGGCTCATGATTCGATCAACTCGCCGCGCAGCCGCTGGATCTGATCCCGCAGCGCCGCCGCCTGTTCGAACTCCAGATCCCGGGCATGCTGGAACATCTGCTCCTCCATCCGTTTGATCTCTTTGGCGATCTCGCTGGCAGAGCGGACATGGTACTCCCCTTGCGGCTCGGCCGCCTTGCGCATCCCCTTGCCCGCTTTGCCTGCCGTGCGGCTGCCCCCCATGTCCATCACATCGCCAATGGATTTGTTGAGCCCTTTGGGAGTAATGCCGTGCCTGAGGTTATGGGCATGCTGCAAGGCGCGGCGCCGCTCGGTCTCCTCAATGGCCACCTTCATCGAGTTGGTGATGGTATCGCCGTAGAGGATGACCTTGCCGTTGAGATTGCGCGCCGCCCGGCCGATGGTCTGGATCAGCGAGCGGGTAGAGCGCAGGAAGCCCTCTTTATCCGCATCCAGAATCGCCACCAGCGACACCTCCGGCATGTCGAGACCTTCACGCAGCAGGTTGATGCCCACCAGCACATCGAACTTGCCGAGACGCAGATCGCGGATGATCTCCACCCGCTCGACCGTATCGATATCGGAGTGGAGGTAGCGCACCTTGACGTCGTGCTCCGCCAGATATTCGGTCAGGTCTTCCGCCATCCGCTTGGTCAATGTGGTCACCAGCACCCGCTCCTCCACTGCCACCCGCTTGCGGATCTCGGAGAGCAGATCGTCCACCTGAGTGGTCACCGGGCGCACCTCAATCTCCGGATCGAGCAGACCGGTGGGGCGCACCACCTGCTGCACCACATCGCCGCCGGACTTCTCCAGCTCGTAAGGGCCGGGGGTGGCCGAGACAAACACCGTCTGGGGCATCAGCGCTTCGAATTCGTCGAACTTGAGCGGTCGGTTGTCGAGCGCCGAAGGGAGCCGGAAGCCGTACTCCACCAAGGTCTCCTTGCGGGAGCGGTCCCCTTTGAACATGGCGCCAATCTGCGGCACCGTGACGTGGGACTCGTCGATGATGAGCAGGCCATCCCCCGGCAGGTAGTCAAACAGGGTGGGCGGCGGCTCCCCCGGCGCCCGGCCGGAGAGGTAGCGGCTGTAGTTCTCGATGCCGGAGCAATATCCCAGCTCCTGCATCATCTCCATGTCGAACTGGGTACGCTGGCTGATGCGCTGCTCCTCCACCAGCTTGTTGAGGGACAACAATTGCTCGCGGCGGCTGCGCAGCTCCTCCTTGATATGCTCGATGGCCCCCAGAATGGTCTCGCGCGGGGTGGCATAGTGGGTCTTGGGGTAGATGGTATAGCGCACCACTGTCTGTTCGATGGCGCCGGTCAGGGGATCGAACTGGGAGAGCCGCTCCACCTCCTCGTCAAACAGCTCCACCCGCAGCGCCAGCTTGTCCGATTCGGCAGGGTAGATGTCGATCACTTCGCCGCGCACCCGGAAGGTGCCACGCTGGAAGGCCATGTCGTTGCGGGTGTACTGCAACTCGGCGAGGCGGCGCAGGATATCCCGCTGGTTGATCACATCCCCCACTTTGAGGTGCAGCATCATGCTGAGGTAGGCCTGGGGATCCCCCAGACCATAGATGGCCGACACCGAGGCAACGATCACCACATCACGCCGCTCCAGCAGCGCCTTGGTGGCCGACAATCGCATCTGCTCGATGTGATCGTTGATGGAGGCATCCTTCTCTATAAAGGTGTCGGTGGTCGGCACATAGGCTTCGGGCTGGTAGTAGTCGTAGTAGGAGACGAAATACTCCACCGCGTTGTCGGGGAAGAACTCCTTCATCTCACCGTAGAGCTGGGCGGCCAGGGTCTTGTTGGGGGCCAGGATCATGGTCGGGCGGTTGAGGGTGGCGATGACATTGGCCATGGTGAAGGTCTTGCCCGAGCCGGTCACCCCGAGCAGGGTCTGGTGGGCCAGCCCCGACTCGATGCCCTCCAGCAGCTGGGCAATCGCCGTGGGCTGATCCCCGGCGGGTTGAAACTGGCTGGCTAACTTGAACAATTTGCTCATGAACACTCCCGACACAAAACAGCAGAGGAGCAGTGTAACCGAGGGTTTGGCAGCGGTACACCCGCACCGGTACACCGCGAATGGCTTGACCACCTTTGGCGCCTTCTGTATAGTGCTCCTCCTTGCTCGATGTTCCCCCGTAGTTCAGTCGGTAGAACGGCGGACTGTTAATCCGTATGTCACTGGTTCAAGTCCAGTCGGGGGAGCCAATTCCTCACCATCTCGGTGCAAGTTATCCACTTTAGTGCCCTCTCCTGCCAATTTTAATGCACAAGATCCTTCTTGCTGCTGACGATCCCTTTTGTTCCCCGATCCGGCTCGACAGAGTTTTCTCCTGTCGCATCTAACTATTTGATTTCTATACAAACATTTTTCTTCCGGTATTTTTTGAACAGCACTTGCATCCCAGTGGTGGCGCGGCTTTCAGGGCGATGA